>JAGVBM010000123.1 GCA_020059765.1 Bacillota bacterium | reverse complement strand
CCGGATTTGAATTCCCCGGATTGGACGCCCTGTTCAATAATAGCCGTCCATAATTCCAAATACCGATCCGTCTCCGTTTTGATGACCTGATGGTGTTCCGGTTCCAAAGAAAATGCTTCCCGCAACAGCACCGTTGTCATTTCCATGTTGCTCGCCACATATGAAATATGGTTCTGAACTGCAGAGAGGAGGCGTTCTTTTGCCGGGATTTTCGACTCCAGAATTTTCTCCAGCCGTCTGTTAAAACTGCTGATGGACTGGTGAGCAATTTTGAGCAGCAACTCTTCTTTGCTGGAGATATAATGATACAGACTTCCTTTTTGCAAGCCGACCTCATCCGCGATGTCTTGAACGGAAGTGGCATGATACCCTTTTTGTTCAAACAGTTTGATAGCGGCTTGTGCAATCTCTTCATACTTATTGATGGCCATGCAGAACAATCTTCCTTTCGATTATCCGAATCGGTACATGCAGCTAGACACTTGTACTCATTGTATCATATAAGCAAAGTTTTCCCAATTTCTCTTGTTATTCAATGAAAAAGCATGGGCTGGCCAAGGTTCTTGAACGCGGAATTGACACTCGTAGAACAAGCAATCAGGAAATCATATCACGAGGTCATGAGATTCAGGGATACTTGCTGTCCCAAGGCTTACGGCAGTATATTGCATCAAATGCTGGAGAGGATAAGAATTATTGTTTGAACGAATATTCTCGGCAGCGGGAAAAATGAGGTTGGGTCGATCTTGCGAAATCGAACCAAACAAATTATAATATAGGCAAAGGTCAAAAATAGTCAAAGTCAAACCTCTTCCGAAATTGAAAAAAGGTCCGAGATCTCAACGGATTGGGGTGATAAGGCTGAGAAACATCTCCGATATCATCGAACAATACATCAAACAAATTCTGAAGGCGAATCCGGAGGGCCCTATCGAGATCCAGCGTAATGATCTGGCTGACCGGTTCAATTGTGTTCCTTCCCAAATCAATTATGTCATAAGCACGCGCTTTACATTTGAAAAAGGGTATTTGGTGGAATCGAAACGAGGAGGGGGAGGCTACATTCGGATTCGCAAACTGGATTTGGATGCCGATTCTCCTTTGCTTCAGACAATTACACAACTCGTGGGATCTCAAATATCGCAACGTGAAGCAGAGGGAGTCATCGCTCGCCTGTTGGATGAAAAACTGATAACCGATCGCGAAGCGCGGATGCTGCAAGCGGCTGTTCACCGAGATGTCCTGCAATTGTTTATTCCGGAACGGGATAAACTTCGCGCAAATCTGCTATCCGCCATGTTGACTATGATTCTTAAGGGATAGGAGGGACGGGCATGAAGTGTCAAGAATGTGGGCAAAAACCGGCAACCGTACATTTTACAAAAATCGTGCAAGGTGACAAAAGCGAAATTCATCTGTGTGAATCTTGCGCCAGGGAAAAAGGGGAGTGGATGAATAAATCTGCGGCAGGTTTTTCAATAAACAGTCTGCTGTCAGGGTTGTTAAATTTTGAATCCCCTGCCAATACGGTTGCTGCTCCCCCGCGCTGCACTACATGCGGGTTGACCTATACGCAGTTCAGCCAGGTCGGCCGGTTTGGGTGCGCAGATTGCTATAACCATTTTCGTCCTCGTTTGGAACCTTTGTTGCGCAAAGTTCACGGTTCGACCAGCCATGTAGGGAAGGTGCCGCAACGAACCGGCGGCAGAATTAAAACAAGACGCGAGTTGGACGAACTACGAAGCAAGCTGCAGGGTGCCGTACAACAGGAGAAGTTTGAGGAAGCGGCCGTTCTCAGGGACAAGATTCGTGAACTTGAGCAACAATTGGGTTAATCGGGAGGTGTTCTGGATGTCTGTGGACGAATTTTTAAACAAAAGTCCAACGTGGATGAGGGAAAATGGGCCCGAATCAGATATCGTGATATCCACCAGAGTGCGCCTGGCAAGAAATCTTGCAAAATATCCGTTTCATATGCTGTTGACAGACCGTGACGCAGACTCAATTATCGAAGAATTGCGTAAAGTTCTGGCGAGTACGGAAATGAAAAGAGAGGGAAACTTTGAACTCTTTCGTTCGCGGGAACTTTCAGATGTAGAGCGGCAAGTATTCGTTGAGAAACATTTAATTTCTCCGACGCTGGCGGAAGAGGAGCGGCGCAGTGCATTTATTCTGCGCGCAGATGAAATTGTCTCCATCATGGTTAATGAAGAAGATCACTTGCGAATCCAGATCATCTTGCCGGGCCTGCAGGTGCATGAAGCATGGCAAACGGCCAGCCGATTGGATGATGTGCTGGAGTCCAAATTGGAATATGCGTTTGATGAGAAATACGGATATCTGACCTCCTGCCCGACGAATGTGGGAAGCGGCATTCGGGCTTCCGTCATGATGCATCTTCCGGGTTTGGTCTTGACCAATCAGATCAATCGCATTTTAACGGCCATCTCCCAGGTCGGATTGGTGGTTCGAGGCCTGTATGGCGAGGGAAGCGACGCGACAGGAAACATATTTCAAATTTCCAACCAGATTACACTGGGACAGTCGGAGGACGAAATTTTAGCCAATCTGAAAGGTGTCGTCAAGCAAATTTTGGATCATGAGCGTGCGGCCCGCAACCAATTGGTGCGGGACAACCGCGAGGTGCTGGAAGACCGTATTTGGAGATCTTACGGAATTTTGGCCTATGCGCAAAAAATAGAATCGAAAGAGGCGATGCAACGTCTGTCAGATGTCAGACTGGGCATCGATTTGGGAACCATTAAAGGGGTCCCGGCAAATATTTTGAAGGAATTGATGGTGTTAACGCGACCTGCGTTTCTGCAAAAGATTACGGGGAAAGAGCTTGCTCCGGGCGAAAGGGACTGGAGACGGGCAGCGATTATCAGAGAAAGGCTGCGTTCAGAATCAAATTTGCTCTAATTTCAATTTCATGAAAAAGGGGTGGCAGTTATGATGTTTGGACGTTTTACAGAACGAGCGCAAAAAGTGCTGGCTCTCGCACAAGAAGAAGCTAGTCGTCTGGGACATTCCGGAGTCGGTACAGAACATATTTTGCTCGGACTTGTGCGTGAAGGAGAAGGAATTGCCGCCAAGGCACTCGTCAGCCTTGGACTGTCGAGCGAAAACATCCAAAAAGAAGTTGAGAAAATCATTGGTCGCGGCCAAGGGAATTCCGGCGGAATGGCATATACGCCGCGGGCGAAAAAAGTGATTGAACTCTCCATTGATGAAGCCCGCAAGTTGGGACACAACTACGTTGGCACCGAACATATTCTGCTTGGCTTGATTCGAGAAGGAGAAGGGGTAGCGGCACGGGTTCTTTCCAATCTCGGCGTGTCGTTGAACAAAGCAAGACAACAAGTGCTGCAATTGCTGGGCGGTGACGTGACGGACAACAATCAGGAATCTCCGCAATCGGCCAATACGCCAACCTTGGATTCGCTGGCGCGGGATCTTACACAGATGGCCCGCGACGGGAAATTGGATCCGGTTATTGGCCGCGCAAAAGAAATTGAGCGTGTGATCCAAGTCCTTTCCCGCCGCACCAAAAACAACCCTGTATTGATTGGCGAACCAGGAGTCGGGAAAACGGCGATCGCCGAAGGTTTGGCGCAGCGCATCATCGAGAATGAAATCCCGGAAACCCTCCGCAACAAACGGGTGATGGTGCTGGACATGGGAACGGTGGTGGCAGGCACCAAATATCGCGGGGAATTTGAAGATCGACTGAAAAAGATCATGGATGAAATCCGCCAAGCAGGGAATATCATCCTGTTTATCGACGAATTGCATACGTTGATTGGCGCCGGCGGTGCGGAAGGGGCGATTGACGCTTCCAACATTCTGAAACCTGCTTTGGCCCGGGGAGAGTTGCAATGCATAGGTGCGACCACACTGGATGAATATAGAAAGCACATCGAAAAAGATGCGGCGTTGGAACGACGCTTCCAGCCAATTACCGTCGATCAGCCGAATGTGGACGACGCGATTCAAATTCTGCATGGTTTGCGAGACCGGTATGAAGCACATCATCGGGTGAAAATCTCGGATGAAGCGCTGGAAGCTGCCGTTCGTCTGTCGGACCGCTATATTACCGATCGATTCCTGCCTGACAAAGCGATCGATTTGATCGACGAAGCTGCATCCCGGGTTCGTTTGCGTACCCATACGCAACCACCGAACCTGAAGGAATTGGAAGAAAAGCTGGAAGAGATCCGTTTTGAAAAAGAATCTGCCGTACAAGGCCAAGAATTTGAAAAAGCGGCTTCCTTGCGTGACAAAGAACAGAAACTGCGGGAAGAATTGGAAACCAGCAAAACAGAATGGCAGCAAAATCAAGTGAAAAAGGATACGATCGTAACTTCCGAGGACATTGCCGACATTGTTTCCATGTGGACCGGCATCCCGGTGCGAAAGCTGGCGGAAGAAGAAAGTGAACGGTTGATCAAACTGGAGGAACTTCTGCATCAGCGCGTGATCGGCCAAGATGAAGCCGTGAAAGCCGTTTCCCGTGCGGTGCGCCGGGCACGTGCCGGATTAAAGGATCCAAAACGTCCGATTGGTTCCTTCATCTTCCTTGGGCCGACTGGTGTCGGAAAAACGGAATTGGCCCGGGCGCTTGCAGAAGCCATGTTCGGGGATGAAAACGCGATTATCCGCCTTGATATGTCCGAGTACATGGAGAGGCATACCACCTCGCGGTTGGTTGGTGCGCCTCCGGGATATGTCGGATACGAGGAAGGCGGACAATTAACGGAAGCGGTTCGTCGCAAACCCTACTCGGTCATTTTGCTGGACGAAATTGAAAAGGCTCATCCCGAAGTGTTCAACATTCTGCTTCAACTGTTGGATGACGGGCGGCTTACCGAAGCCAAGGGACGTACGGTGGACTTCCGGAACACAGTGGTCATCATGACGTCCAACGTGGGCGCCCAAACAATCAAAAAGGGCGGGGCCTTGGGCTTTACCGCAAACCGGGAATCAGATTATATCGATATGAAAGACAAGGTCATGGACGAATTGAAAAAACAATTCCGTCCGGAGTTTCTAAACCGAGTCGATGAAATGATCGTCTTCCATCCGCTGGCCGAGGAACACATCAAAGAAATTGTCAAATTACTGGCGGAAGAATTGCGGAAACGACTCAAAGAACATGCCATCGATTTTGACTTGACGGATGATGCAGAAGCATTTCTGGCGAAAGAAGGGTTTGATCCGACCTATGGTGCCCGTCCGCTGAAACGAGCCATCCAACGGCATATTGAAGACCGGTTGTCGGAGGCTTTGTTGACGAATGAAATAAAACGTGGAGATCATGTGAAGATTGATGTGGAGGGAGACCGATTAACAGTCTCGAAAATTGAACCTGCCAAAACGGAAGTGTAATCTGATCAAACGAAGAACAACAGGAATGGCCGGATGAACGGTAAGGAGTTCAATTCGGCCTTTTTTCTTGTGCTTAGATACGGGTGATTCCCATGGAGTCATGTAGAAAAGAAGCGGCAGTTGGTATATAGTAAAGGATGGATACATATTTGCATTGGGAGATATGATGAGACTTATGGCAAAAGTAAAAGTCAGGTTCGTCTGTCAGGAATGCGGGTATGAAAGCCCGAAATGGATGGGGAAATGTCCGGGATGCCATACATGGAACCGCATGGTCGAAGAACTGGATCGACCGGTTGATCCGCGCCTTCCGGCAGGGCTTTCCTCCGAGCAGGCAAAAGTGCAGACGATTGATGAAATCGACACATCGCAAGAACCCAGGGTGAAAACGGGTTCGGATGAAATGGATCGGGTACTTGGCGGGGGCATTGTTTCCGGTTCCTTGGTGCTGGTGGGCGGCGATCCGGGAATCGGCAAGTCCACGCTGTTGCTGCAGACCTCCTACAGGCTGGCGGAAAAAGGTTTGAAGGTTTTGTATGTATCTGCGGAAGAATCGGCAAAGCAGATCAAACTTCGTGCCGACCGGCTGCAAACTTTATCCTCCAGGCTCTTTATTCTTTCCGAAACGGCCCTGGATCAAATTGAGATCCAGATTGGCCTGATTCAACCGGATTTTCTGATTATCGATTCAATCCAAACGATCTATCATCCGTCAATCGGTTCGACTCCCGGATCTGTCGGACAAGTGCGGGAGTGCACGGGTCATCTTTTGCGAATTGCAAAAACGTTGGGAATTGCGACCTTTATTGTCGGTCATGTTACAAAAGAGGGTTCCCTTGCAGGTCCCCGGATGCTTGAACACATGGTGGATGCCGTTTTGTACTTCGAGGGGGAGCGGCATCATACGTACCGGATATTGCGGGCGGTCAAAAACCGGTTTGGCTCGACCAATGAGATCGGGATCTTCGAAATGCAGGAAGCGGGCTTGATCGAGGTGGGCAATCCGTCTGAAATGTTTCTTTCCGAACGATCCCAGGGAGCTCCCGGTACGGCGGTGGTAGCCGCTATGGAGGGGACACGTCCCGTTTTGGTTGAGATACAGGCGCTGGTAACACCGACGGCTTTTGGCACGCCTCGTCGTAATGCGAACGGGATTGATCATAACCGAATATCGATGATCATGGCCGTGCTTGAAAAGCGGATGGGTCTTTATGTGGGTTCTCAGGACGCCTATATCAATGTGGTGGGCGGGGTCCGGCTCGACGAACCTGCGGTTGATCTTGGGGTGGCGCTTGCGATTGCTTCCAGTTATAAAGACGCAAGCATGAACCCGAACGATATGTATATAGGAGAAATTGGGTTGGCTGGTGAAGTGCGGGGAGTCTCCCGTATTGAACAACGGGTGAAGGAAGCTCATAAACTGGGGTTTGCCAGATGCATCATTCCGGCGAAAAATCTCAAAGGATGGACGGTTCCGGCAGGGATAGAGGTAGCAGGTGTCGATAGTATACAACAAGCATTTCAAATTGTGTTCCGGGGGTGACACGCATGCGAGAAGATATCAAGAAGGAAAACATGATCAATAAACTGCTGCGAATTACAGCTCCGGGAACCAGTCTGCGAGAGGGGCTTGAAAACGTTCTGCGTGCCAAAACCGGGGCTTTGATTGTCATCGGTCACACGCCGGAAGTGCAAAAGATCGTCGATGGAGGATTTTCAATCGATTGTGAGTTTACCCCGGCCAATCTCTATGAACTGGCCAAAATGGATGGAGCGATCGTTCTCAGTGAAGATTGCAGACGGATTCTGATCGCCAATGCACAATTGACACCGGATGCTTCGATCCCCTCTTTTGAAACGGGAACCCGTCATCGTACGGCCGAACGTGTGGCCAAACAAACGGAGCAAGTCGTCATCTGTATTTCGCAACGGCGGGATGTTGTCACATTGTATCAATCCAATTTTCGGTATACGTTAAAAGATATCAGCGTCATTCTGGCAAAAGCCAATCAGGCGATCAATACGCTGGAGAGGTATAAGACAGTGCTCGACCAGTCATTGACCAACCTCGGTGCGCTTGAGTTTGAAGAATTGGTCACCTTGCAGGAAGTTGCCATGGTCATGCAGCGTATTGAAATGGTTTTACGCATAAAAATGGAAATTCGGCGATATATTACAGAACTGGGGACTGAAGGGCGCCTCATTTCCATGCAGCTCGACGAGTTGGTGTCAAAAGTCGATGAAGAAGCCTATCTGTTGGTAAAAGATTACAGCAAGGACACGGAGTTGACCCCGCACCAGATTTTGACCGAACTGCACTCCTTGTCTGCCGATGATTTGTTGGACGGAGAGACAATTGTAAGGATTTTGGGGTACAATGGAGCTGTCAATATTTCTGAAGAGCCAGTTTCGTCGCGGGGATATCGGATTTTGACTAAAATCCCGCGTCTGCCGCACCCTGTCATCGAGAATTTGGTCAACCATTTTCAGACGATGACTCGCATTTTAAGCGCTACGATTGAAGAATTGGATGATGTGGAGGGAATTGGCGAGGTTCGTGCAAGATCGATCAAAGAAGGCTTGCGGCGAATTCAGGAACAGGTATTTATTGACAGGCACATTTGAACTGGATATGATGGGTAAAATGTTAGAGCATACATTTGCTTGTTTCTGACGGGGGGAACCATTATGATCGTCAAAGCGCTCCCGAGCGCTTTTACAATAGGGAACTTATTTCTGGGGATTATCTCCATAATTTTGGCGTTCAATGAACAGTTTGAATGGGCAGCAATCCTTGTGATTATTGGGATGCTACTGGACGGCTTGGACGGACGAATCGCACGGGCACTCAATGCGACCAGCGAATTTGGCAAGGAATTGGATTCCCTGTCAGATGTGATTTCGTTTGGAGTCGCGCCTGCATTTATCATGTATGGCACCTTGCTTCACGAATTGGGCTGGGCAGGAATGGTGATTACGGGCATCTTCCCAATATGCGGAGCGCTTCGTTTGGCCCGGTTTAATGTAATGACTTCGAATCCGAATTACTTTGTCGGGCTTCCGATCACGGCAGCGGGCGGAATTTTGGCCACCTTGGCGCTGTATCACAATTTGATACCGGCTTCCCAGGTGTTCCTTCCATTAGCGATGCTGGGACTGTCCTATCTTATGATTTCACGTATCAAGTATCCGAACTTTAAAAAGGTGGGCATTCCGAAAGCGACCTATTGGGTGATCCCGATTCTCGCCGCATTCGTGACTTTTGTGTTTGTCTTCTATCCGGAACAGGCGAGCAAATTGATCTTTTTGCCGTTGGCCTTATATGCACTGTACGGATTAAAAAAAAAAGGTAGGGTTCGCAAGAACATCTCGCAAGAACCTTATGACTCCAAGTTCGAGGTTTGACATCGATTGAGAGGAAGCGACCTTAAAACGGTCGCTTTTTATCTTAAATAATTCTAACATTGACGGTTAAAAATAATTGTGTTAATATTAAATTTTTAAAATTTGACTAGCCTCCTATCCTGTGATATCGTATGACATATGAAAAACTATAAAAAAATATTGCTGACCATGTTTTTCCAAACCGATCTTTTGTCTATAATTTATGATAGGAGGTGAATGAGGCAATGATTAAACGTATTGTTCATTTGTTTTTTGCGGTGATCGGGATTGTGTTGGGATATCAGTTTGGTCCGTATTTATTTGAACTCATCCATTTTGATTTTATCCAACTGGATTACCAACCGTTCACTTCGCCGTTTTTTGGGGCCGCGTTAGGTGGGGCCATCCTGATTCT
Organism: Bacillota bacterium; assembly: GCA_020059765.1. GTDB lineage: Bacteria > Bacillota > Bacilli > Tumebacillales > Effusibacillaceae > Effusibacillus. The sequence continues at coordinate 3,474 of JAGVBM010000123.1, read as the reverse complement.
CACTTCAAGGTGGATGGTCAATTACAGTGTTTCTCTCATCAAATGGTTTGAAGAGAAATTGTTGAGAGCCCCTTTGCAGGATGTCTTTGCGGGTATGATTGGAACCGTGGCCGGTCTGATTGTCGCTTATCTGCTCTCTCCCGCGTTGATGAACATTCCTGTGGTCGGTGAAGTGATCCAAACTTTTGCAAGCATTTTGCTCGGGATCATGGGATTTCGGATCGGATACAGCAAACGGGAAGAGTTGGTGTCCATTTTTCCCGGTAAAATCGGGAATCGCGACAAGCAGAAAAACATGCCGAAAGCCGGTGACGCAAAGATCCTGGACACCAGCGTCATTATTGACGGACGCATTGCGGATATCGTGAAGACCGGATTTTTGGACGGAAGTCTGGTGATTCCAACTTTTGTACTGGAAGAGTTGCAGCATATCGCGGATTCTTCCGATGTGCTGAAACGGAATCGCGGTCGTCGCGGCCTTGATATCCTCAATCGGATTCAGAAAGAGTTAAAAATCAAAGTGAATATCATGGAAATTGATTTTGACGATATTCAGGAAGTGGACTCCAAGTTGATTCGACTGGCAAAGAAGATAAACGGCAAAGTGGTGACCAACGATTTCAACCTTAATAAGGTTTGTGAGCTGCAGGGTGTTGATGTATTGAATATCAATGACTTGGCCAATGCGGTCAAACCGGTTGTGCTGCCGGGTGAGGAGATTTTAGTGCAGCTCATTAAAGACGGCAAGGAATATGGTCAAGGTATCGGATATTTGGACGATGGCACGATGATCGTGGTCGAGGGCGGCAAAGAATTTATCGGGACGCGCTTGGAAGTGGTTGTCACCAGCGTGCTGCAGACATCGGCCGGTCGCATGATCTTTGCAAAGCCAAAATTGCTGGAGAAAGCGTTGTAAAATTAATTTTTTTAAGTCCAAACAACCCATCCAGGTAATCGATCGATTGCTCCGATGGGTTGTTTGGTTTCTGTATGTTGAATTGAGGAGGAGGTTGGGTTCCTTGAAAACATCTGCGATCGTAGTTGCCGCAGGAAGCGGTTCTCGAATGCAGTCGAATGTAAAAAAAACTTACTTGGAAATTAATGGGATTCCTCTGATCATCCGTACGTTACGTGTTCTTGAGCAATCTCAGGTGATCAAAGAAGTGGTGCTGGTGGTTGCCGAACAGGATATCGAGGATGCGAAACGATTGGTCGAACAATACGGTTTGCGCAAAATCAATCGCTATGCACCTGGCGGAGAGGATCGGCAGGGATCCGTATATAACGGAATTCAGGCGGTTGACGAGCAGGCGGAATTGATTTTGGTGCATGACGGAGCTCGCCCGTTTGTTACACTGCAAGAAATTGAACGTGTTGTGGAGCAAGCCGGACGTTACGGGGCAGCCACAATTGCCACACCTGTCAAGGATACGGTCAAGAAGGTGGCTGACGGAATTGTGCAGGAAACCATCCCCCGCAGCTCTTTGTATTCGGTGCAGACGCCACAGGTATTCGAAGCCGCGCGATTGCGGGAAGCCCATTTGAAAGCTCGGGAACAAGGATATCAAGGCACCGATGACGCCTCGCTGTTTGAACGCTTGGGGTATCCGGTGCGAATTGTGGAGGGTTCCTATCGGAACATTAAGCTTACAACCCCGGAAGATCTGCTGATAGCAGCGGTTTTCCTGCAGAACGAAAGCGAATCACTGAGGATCAGATAAAGATCTCGACCAATGAGAGTGGAACACAAGGAAACTGGAGGGGAAGAAATGCGCATCGGAAACGGTTTTGACGTACATCAATTGGTGGAGGGACGTCCGCTGATCATCGGCGGCATCACAATTCCTCATGAGAGAGGGTTATTGGGTCATTCGGACGCGGATGTTCTGCTGCACGCGGTAGCGGACGCACTGCTCGGGGCAATTGGCGAGGGGGACATCGGACGTCATTTCCCCGATTCGGACGAACGTTTTCGCGATGCCGATTCGGTTGATTTGCTGCGGCATGTTTGGCATATGGTCAAGTCCAAAGGATATAAACTGGGCAATGCGGATTGCACGATCATAGCGCAAAAGCCGAAAATGGCGCCCTACATTGCAGAGATGCGCGGCGTGATTGCGAAAGAACTGGAAGCTGATCTTTCCCAAGTCAATGTCAAGGCGACCACGACTGAGAAACTGGGCTTTACCGGTCGGGAAGAAGGAATTGCCGCCCAGGCGGTCGTCTTGCTCTTGACGGATGACGGTCGCTGAATGTTGTCGGACAGACTTATGTTTTTGTGATATAATGCCATGAAAGGGAAAGGTAAGGGGATGAACGAAATGGAAGTTCGCGTACGGTATGCACCTAGTCCGACCGGACATTTACATATTGGCGGAGCGCGAACCGCCCTGTTTAACTATTTGCTGGCTCGACAATTGGGCGGTACCTATATCCTGCGTATTGAAGACACGGACCAAGCCAGAAACGTGGAGAAGGCCGACGAAAAATTCCTGGAGAACTTTAAGTGGCTGGGTCTGGAATGGGATGAAGGCCCTGGCGCCGGTGGAGATTTTGGACCCTATCGCTGCATGGAGCGGCTGGATATCTATCAACCCTATGTTGACCGATTATTGTCGGAAGGGAAGGCATACTATTGTTACTGCACCGAGCAGGAACTGGAAGCCGATCGGGCACAACAGATGGCAAAAGGGGAACTGCCTCAGTATTCCGGTCGATGTCGGAATTTATCCGAGGAGCAAAAAGCGGCATTTGCAAGGGAAGGACGCACAAAGACCGTTCGTTTTCGTGTTCCGGAAGGAAAGATCGTTTCATTCGCTGACCGGGTACGCGGAGAGGTGCAGTTCGAATCGGTTGGAATCGGCGACTATGTGATTGTCAAATCAGATGGCATCCCGACTTATAATTTTGCGGTAACGGTTGATGATTATCTGATGAAAATCACCCATGTCATCCGCGGGGAAGAGCATATTTCCAATACACCGCGACAGATACTGATCTATGAGGCCTTCGGATGGGAGGTTCCGGAGTTTGCTCATGTATCCCTGATTTTGAACCAAGACGGCAAAAAACTTTCCAAACGTGACGAATCGATTGTCCAGTTTATTGAGCAATACCGAAATCTGGGATATTTTCCGGAAGCGATCCTCAACTATCTGGCGCTGTTGGGGTGGTCGCCGGGCGGAGAGAAAGAAATTTTCACAAAAGAAGAATTGATTGAAGCATTCTCTTTGGATCGGGTATCCAAGTCCGGGGCGATTTTCGACACGGAAAAACTGAACTGGATGAACGGGTACTACATCAAACATGCGGATGCGAACCGTTTGACGGAGATGGCGATTCTGCAATTGCAGAAGGCCGGGCTGATCGGGGACGATTTTGACCGGGAATGGGTGTATAAACTGGTTTCGCTCTATCAGGAACAAATGGCCTATGTGGCGGAACTCCCCCGTTTGGCGCAGCAATTTTTTACTG
>JAGVBM010000221.1 GCA_020059765.1 Bacillota bacterium | reverse complement strand
GAATGATTTCAACACCTTAGACAACGATGTCGTCACCTCCACCGCGAGCGATCACAATCTCGCCGTTTTCTTCCAAACGTCGTATCACCGCCACGATGCGCTGCTGCGCTTCTTCCACGTCACGCAGCCGTACCGGTCCCATGAACTCCATATCCTGTTTGAACGTTTCCGCCATCCGTTTGGACATGTTCTTGAAGACCAGTTCCTGCACTTCTTCGCTGGCGACTTTCAAAGCCAACTGCAAATCGCCGGTATCGACATCGCGAATGACTCGTTGAATCGCCCGATTGTCGAGAAGCACAATATCTTCGAATACAAACATCCGTTTCTTGATCTCGTCCGCCAGTTCCGGATCCTGCAGTTCCAACGATTCGAGAATCGTTTTTTCCGTCGAACGGTCGACACCGTTCAACACCTGGACAATGGCATCGATCCCGCCGCCGGACGAGAAATCGTGCACGGCCATTTGCGACAGTTTCGCCTCCAGCACCCGTTCCACATCTCCGACCACTTCCGGCGACGTGCGGTCCATCAAGGCAATTCTCCGCGCTACATCCGCCTGAATTTCTTGCGGCAGCGCTGACAGGATCATTCCTGCCTGAGCGGCGTCCAAATAGGCCAAAACCAGCGCAATGGTTTGCGGATGCTCGTTTTGGATGAAGTTAAAAATCTGATTCGGATCCGCTTTCCGCGCAAATTCAAAGGGCCGTACTTGCAGCGAGGCGGTCAATCGATTGATGATATCGACGGCCCGCTGGGAACCCAACGCTTTTTCCAAAACTTCTTTCGCATAATCGATGCCGCCTGTTGAGATATACTCCTGCGCAACGCAAATCTGATGGAATTCTTCCAGAACTTCCTCTTTTTGCGCGTATTCAATTTTCCGGACATTGGCGATCTCCAATGTCAACTGTTCAATTTCTTCGTCCCGCAAATGCTTGAAGATTTTCGCCGAGATTTCCGGCCCCAAAGCAATCAGCAGAACAGCCGCTTTCTGGCGACCGGACAACTTTTGTTGCGTACGAGCCACTTCAAGTCACTCCTACTCTTCTGCAAGCCAAGTGCGCAGTAAATTTACAAATTCCTCCGGCTTTTTATCGATCATCTTGTCCAGTTCCCGCCTGATCTTTTGTTGGGAAGTTTCTTCCGTCGGCAGAGGAGACAACGCAGATACCGGCGTCGGCGCAATCTCTTCTCCATCGTGCTTGGCGCGTCTGCGCGCTATGGCGTACCCGCCGCCGCCTACCAACAGCAATCCTGCTGCAATGCCGCCGATGATCCACGGATTCTGGTACCAAGGTTTGGCAAAGGGGTTCGCAGGCGACTGGAAGGTGCTTGCCATGACGGTAATGTCCGCATTGTTCTGTCCGTCATTTCGATAGCCAATGGAAGTGGCAACCCAATTGGTAATGTCTTGTTTCTGTTGATTGTCGATCTGCCCGTTGACCAGAACCGAAACAGACACTTTGCGAATTTCAAAAGGTTGTCCCACCCGCTGCACAATTTCTTTGTTGATTTCGAAGTTCGCAATGCTGGATCGTTTTTCTCCCGTGCTGGAAGTACCTGTCGCCGCTTTTGTCTGGGCGTTTACGTTGTTGGTGTTATTGCCGGCCGCACCGCCTGTTGCGGGAGCATTTTCATAGGTTTCACTCGTCCTTGACTCGGAACGGGGAATTCCTTGCGTGCTGCCCTCGATCGGCGGGGTGAAGATTTCTTTTGTGCTTTGTACTTTGTCAAAAGACACATCCGCATTCACAATAACTTCCACATTCCCGTAACCGACTAATTTTTCAAGCGCATTCCGAATTCTATTTTGAAAGTCTTTTTCGATTTGTTTGCGAACTTCCATTTCCTTCGTGCCCGGAGAGTTGCCCAAGCCGTTTCCGGCTTGGTCTTCCAACAAGCGAACGCCGTTTTGATCAAGAATCGCAATATGATCCGGCTGAAGTCCGCGTACCGACCCGGCCACCAACTGCTGAATCCCGATGACTTGCTCCGGGGAAAGCTGGGCACCGGGGGCCAATTGCAGCAGAACGGATGCCTTCGCATCCTGCAGCGGTTGCTGGACAAACAATTTCTGCTGTTCCATCACAATATGTACCCGAGCATCGTTCACGCCTTTGATGCTGCGGATGGTGTTTTCGATACTTCCCTGCAACGCTGTCAAATACTTGACGTCAAACTCTTGTTCCGTCATGCCGACGATGCTTTTCTCATTGAAGATCCCGAAATCAATGCGGCCTGACTTCGGGAGGTTGTTCATCGCGAGCTGCACCCGGGCCCGGTCGGCGTATTCTTCCGGCACCAACACCGAGTTGCCCTGTATTTGATTGGGAATCTTCATTTCATCCAATTTGGTGACAATTTCTCCGGCTGTACCCGGTTCCAAGTTGGAATAGACCGCCACATAATTCGGACGAAACGCAAACCAACTAAGAAGCGCCACCGTCAGGAAAAAGAAGACACCGGCAAAGACCAGATTTCGTCGCTGGTGAGGCTGCAATTGCCGCCAATACCCAGATATACGTTCAAGAAATGCACGAATCTGTTGGTTCACGTTGTCACCTCATATTGTCCTTACATTTGCATGCGCATGATCTCTTGATAGGCTTCTACTGCTTTATTGCGGACTTGAACGGTTAATTGCACAGCAAGAGAAGCTTTTTCCGATGCAATCATCACCGAATGCAGGTCAGCACCTTGACCTGCTGCCAGTTGCTCGCCCATCACCGCAGATTGAATTTCCAGATTCGCCGTTTTATCAAGAGCATTTCCCAATACTTTGGCAAAAGAATCACCGGCAGAAGCCTGTTGATTCCCCCCCGTCATTTGAACGGATGCGGGCAGCAGGTCGGAAACGCGATTTATCATGAGTTACCCTCCTAGCGTCCAATCTCAAGAGCTTTCAAGGCCATTCCCTTGGAGGCGTTTACGGCGGTAACATTCGCCTCGTATCCGCGGGAAGCGGAAATCATGTCAACCATTTCCGAAACGATGTCCACATTCGGCATCCGGACATAGCCGTACAACGGATCGTTCGGATCTTTGACCGCATCAGGATGGGACGGATCATAAACAAGCTTAAACGGGGTTTCCGTGTCCTTTTCGACCGCTTGCACCCGTACCCCTCCCCCGGGAGCTTGCATCTGCTGCTGAAAAACATCTGCAAAAGATCCCTCCGCTTGTGCGGAAGCAAACACCGCTCGCTGCCGTTGGTATGGAAGATTGGGATCTTCCGCCGAACGGGTGGATTGTGCATTGGCAATGTTATTGCTGATCACGTCCATCCGCAGGCGCTGCGCAGTCAGACCGGATGCGCTAATGTTGATACTGTCGAACAACCCCAAGGTTAACGACCTCCTTGAATTGCGGTGCGCAGTCTGGACAGGTAACCGTTCAGATCCTGGATCAACGCATTGTAGTTGATTTGATTGACGGCCAGTTGCGTCATTTCCGAGTCGATGTCCACGTTGTTCCCGTTATTGTTCACAGTCGTAGAAGATTCGACCATAATTTCCGGACGGATTTCGCTGAAAGATGGCGGGCCGATTGCGATGTGCCGAGGATCAGTCCGAACCCCGCGAATGTAGGATGTATCCTGATTCAGGTAGGTTTGAAGGGCGGATTCAAACGATAGGTCACTGCGTTTGAAATTCGGCGTGTCAACATTGGAAATATTGTTGGCCAACACTTTTTGCCGAAGGCTCGCAGCATCGAGAGATCGTTCCAAAATTTGCATGGTTTTGGTACGAAATGCATCCACTGGTCAATCCCTCCAAAAATAATACAGAGTTTTACAAACTAGTTCGCCGGAATTCTCGAAAGTCCTGCATAGTTCGACAGAAATCGACGCAGAATTTGCCAGCAAGCCGAATTTGAGAGAAAATCGTTTCCCAACACCACTATAGTAGATTGGAAGTTTGTTTGACATGGGCCTTTTGTCGCATTTGACCGGCGGTAGAAATAAATAAAACCTCCAAAACCACTATGAAAGTGGTGATGGAGGTTTAACCCCCCCAGCCAATTGACGCGGGAGGTGTCGACCGTTTCGCAACATCAAAGAATATATTGGCTCATATCGCGATTTTTCACAATTCCCGCCAGCTTCTCTTCCACGTATGCTGGGGTGACGGTCACTTTTTGCGGACCGATGTCAGCCGCTTCATAAGATAGGTCTTCCAGCAATTTTTCCAGCAAAGTATGCAAGCGGCGCGCTCCGATGTTTTCTGTTTGCTGATTGACGACGGTTGCCAATTCGGCGATTTTTTGAATCGATTCCGCCGTGAAATCCACGTTGATGCCTTCTGTCTGCAGCAAGGCTGTATACTGTTTGGTCAAAGCGTTCTGCGGTTCGGTCAGAATCCGCTGGAAATCCTCCGCCGTCAGGCTTTGCAGTTCCACACGGATCGGAAACCGCCCCTGCAATTCCGGAATCAGGTCGGACGGTTTTGAAATATGGAACGCCCCAGCCCCGATAAACAACACGTGATCCGTTTTGACCGGTCCGTATTTGGTGATGACGGTCGAGCCTTCGACGATCGGCAAGATGTCCCGCTGCACGCCTTCCCGCGATACATCCGGGCCGCGATGGTCCTTGCCGGCAATTTTATCGATTTCGTCAATAAAAATAATCCCTGATTGTTCGGCGCGGGTAATTGCCTCCTGCGTGACCTCGTCCATGTCGATCAGTTTTTGAGCTTCTTCCTGGACTAAAATCTTGCGGGCATCTTTGACTGGCAATTTTCTCTTTTTGCGGCGTTTCGGCATTAAGTTGCCCAACATTTCCTGCATGTTGAGACCCATTTCCTGATTGCCGCCGCCGAGCAAATCAAACATGGCCGGGGATTGGTCTTCTACGTCGACTTCCACAATCGTTTCTTCCAGTTCCCCGTTGGCCAGGGCCAACCGAATGTCTTTGCGGCGAGCTTTGACGTGTTCCGGTTCCCCTGCCGTTTCCTGCTGCTGTTGCGGATTGCCTCCCTGAAACAGCATTTCGAAGGGATTTTTGAATTTGTTTTCTTTGCTCGGATCCGGCACCAAAATATGTATGAGGCGCTCCTCCGCCATTTTGCGTGCGCGATCCTCCACCTGCGCCATACTTTCTTCCTTCACGATGCGAATCGCCGTTTCCACCAGGTCGCGAACCATCGCCTCCACATCCCTGCCGACGTAACCCACTTCAGTAAATTTGGTTGCTTCCACCTTTACAAAGGGGGCACCCACCAATTTCGCCAAACGTCTGGCAATTTCTGTTTTCCCGACACCCGTGGGACCAATCATCAGGATGTTCTTGGGCGTCACTTCATCCCGCAGCTCTTCCGGCAGCAAACTTCTGCGGTACCGGTTGCGCAAGGCGACGGCAACCATTTTTTTCGCCTGTTTTTGACCGACAATATACCGATCAAGTTCGGCCACGATTTGTTTCGGCGTCAGGTTCCTTTTCATGCGAACGCCCCCTATTCGATTTCTTCCACCACAATATTCGAGTTGGTGAAGACGCAGATCTCGGCAGCCAGACGCAAAGCCTGTTCGGCAATCTCCCTGGCGGTCAACCCGGAATGCCGCACCAGCGCCCGTCCCGCAGCCAGTGCATAGGATCCTCCCGATCCGATCGCCAAGACCCCGTCATCCGGTTCAATCACTTCTCCATTTCCAGAAATTAGCAGCAAATGCTCTTTGTTCATCACGATCAACATCGCTTCCAGTTTCTGCAGCACCTTGTCGGAACGCCATTCTTTCGCCAGTTCCACCGCTGCCCGCTGCAAATTGCCGTGGAATTCTTCCAACTTGCTTTCAAACTTTTCATACAGGGTGAAAGCGTCCGCGACCGAACCGGCAAATCCGGCCACTACTTCCCCTTTGTAGAGACGGCGCACTTTTTTCGCCCCGTTTTTCATAATCATGCTGTTGCCGAATGTAACTTGTCCATCGCCGGCCATTGCCGATTTCCCTTGATGTCGTACTGCAAAAATCGTTGTCGCATGAAATCCGTTTTGCATGCGAATCCCTCCTCACGCACGCGGGTGTGCATTCATATATACGCGTAACAGTTTCTCTTTAGTCGCATGTGTGTAAATTTGAGTGCTGGAAAGACTGACGTGGCCCAACAGTTCTTGGACGACCCGCAAATCAGCGCCTTCGTCGAGCATGTGGGTGGCGAAAGTGTGCCGCAGCACGTGCGGTGAGATCGACAATTGTCCCGCCACCTGCAGCATGTATTTGTCAACCATTCGCCGGACGGAGCGAACAGACAGGGGTTCGCCGCGGTAATTCAGAAACAGCGCCCGTTCTTCCCCAACTGCTTTTCGTTCCTGCAGCAGCTTAGGTCTTGCATGATCAAGGTATCGGAGAATCGCATCACAAGCTTTTTGTCCGAGCAGTACAATTCGTTCTTTTGCCCCTTTTCCGAACACACGCGCCATTCCCGTGTCGAGGTCGAGATCTTCCAGTTTCAGCCCCATGCATTCACTGACCCGGACACCGGTTGCGTACAACAGTTCGAGCAGCGCGCGGTCGCGGATTCCCAACGGATCTCCCACAGAAGGCGCCTCGAGAAATTGTTTCACTTCCTCGATATAGAGAAAACGGGGCACCTTTTTTTCCAGCTTCGGTGTCGATACCGATTTTGCCGGATTGTCTTCGACCAGTGCTTCCCGCATCAAAAAGTCATAAAACGAGCGAAGACAGGACACTTTTCGACTGAGGGTCCGGCGGGCTGCATTCGCTTTGTGCAAACGGGACAAAAACGTCCGAATCATGACATGCGTCACGGCTTCGAACGTCTCGATCCCTTCTTTTGTCAAATAAGCGTCAAATTGGGCAAGGTCGTTCTGATACGCAGTAATTGTATGAACCGACGCGTTTTTTTCAACGCGCAAATATTCAATAAACAAATCGATCATCGCTTGTCGGGTCACATTCTCACCTGCTCTGCACACTTCGAATGTTATACATGTTCATCGTAACATAGCCGGTATGGTCGGGCAACCGACGCTGCTGATCACGCATCTCCAGTCGTTCCGGACAAGGAATTGTCTTCTATAAACTGTTCCAAAGCTGCCAATGCCCGTTCCGATATTTTTTCATTCT
>JAGVBM010000092.1 GCA_020059765.1 Bacillota bacterium | reverse complement strand
TCTCTTCGATAATGGAAGCCGCCACTTCGACCGCTTTGCGCAGCACATCTTCCAGGAACACAACTTGCCCTTTGCGCGACGACAAGCGTTTTCCGTCGACAAACATGGTGCCAAAGGGTACGTGGATGCAATCGGTCTTGGCCCATTCTTCGCCCATCAGATCCAACACTTGAAAGATTTGGCGAAAATGGAGTTTTTGCTCGGCGCCCACCACATACACCAAGCGGTTCGCTCCTATGACCCGCTTCCGGTATAACGCGGCGGACAGGTCGCGGGTGGCGTATAACGTGGCCCCGTCCGATTTGCGAATCAAGCAGGGCGGCATCTCATACGCGGAGAGATCGACAATTTCCGCCCCCTCGCTGGTTTGCAGGAGTCCTTTTTCACGGAGTTCCTCTTCCACCGCGTCCATTTTGTCGTTGTAGAAACTCTCCCCTTTGTAGCTGTCAAATTCCACATTCAGCAGCCGGTATGTTTTTTCAAACTCGGCCAAGGAGATTTCAATAAACCGCTTCCATAAACTAACCGCTTCCTCGTCTCCGTCCTCCAGCGCCTTAAAAGCGGCCCGCGCTTCATCTTCCAAGTCCGGACGCTGTTCCGCTTCCTGATTAAAGCGAACGTAGAGCGCCAACAATTGCCGGACCGCGTTATCCGACAAGTCGTACTCATGCCCCCAGTACCGGTACGCCACGATCAGCTTTCCGAAAGAAGTGCCCCAGTCTCCCAGATGATTAATCTTCACAACTTGGTATCCTTGGCTCTTGTAAATGTTGGCGATCGCGTTTCCGATCATCGTCGAGCGCAAATGGTGAATCGCAAACGGCTTGGCGATGTTCACGGACGACATGTCGATGGCGATCGTTTTTCCCTGCCCGATCTGCGAATCCCCGTATACATCGCCCGCTTCCGCAATTTCCGTCAGAACCTGCTTGATCACTTCCGACCGGTTCAGGAAGAAGTTGAGATACCCTCCGACCGCCGCCGTTTTTTCAAAAATCGGCAGCAGATTGGCGTTCGCCTTGTCTGCCAATTCGGCCGCAATTAAATTGGGGGCCTTGCGAAATTCTTTTGCCAATTGGAAACATGGAAATGCCAGGTCCCCATGCTGTTCATCCTTCGGAACCTCTATCAGATCCCGAATTTGACTCGCCTCTAACGAAACAAACTCTGCCAACTGTTTCACCACTTGTTCGCGGTACATGCCCGTAACCCCTCTCTACAAAAAGAAACAACCCTCATGCTTCATGAGGGTAGAACTTCCAGTATCAACATTAGCATCGTATTAAATGAAGCAGATTATGTCAAGATTCAAAGACATCCTGCAAATCAAAACTCAAATTGTCACGTGTCCTTCCGGAGACGCTGAATTCATGTGCAGAATTTCCTCTAAGACCTTGGATAATTGCACAATTCCTTCGTTCAATTTCTGAACCGGCAAAGAGGCGAAACTAATCCTGAGACTGTTCCTCTCAGGAATGCCCGGATAGCAAACAGAACCCGGCAAAAAGGAGATTCCCTCGCGGTTTGCTTCCAAAAGCGCATCGTCAGTATTGATTCTTGACTGAGTTGTAAGGCAAAAATTAGGACCTGCAGCAGGCAAATTCCATGTATATGGAAATCTCTTCGATGGAATAAGCGTCTAATTTCTTGAAACAGACCTGGAGAAATTGACAAAATCTGTTTCAGGGAGAACGTTATGCGGATCCCTTCGCATCTCTTTTGCAATCGCCGGAAACACATGTGAGAGATACGCCCAAAAGCGGATGAACGATTGTCCGGTAGTCCGCACCTTATACGGGATCGGAACTTCCGTCATCCGATATCCTTGACGGGCAATGTTCAGCGTCATGACTTGCGCGTAGTTGTAATCGTGGATAATATCCATCGTCGCCAGTACAGACCTTGAAAATGCACGAAATCCAGTTTGCCCGTCCGTTATTTTTTTTCGCAGCAGCACCATTTGCAGCAATGTGAAGAAATAGTTCCCCAACCGCCGGTGCAGCTTCATGCCCCGGATCGATCCGGCAAATCGGGAGGCCAGCACATAGTCCGCTTTACCGCTGCGAATCGGCAGGGTCACCTGTGGAATGTATTCAGCCGGATATTCATCATCCGCGTCAATCATCACTGCATAATCGGCCCCCAACCGATATGCTTCCCGCAATCCTTTGCGAACGGCAGCCCCTAACCCCCGGTTCTTCGAAAATGACAAAATGTGCTCGGCACCCGCTTCCCGCGCCGCCTGTACCGTCCGGTCCGTGGAACCGTCATTCACCACCATCACCTCGACGACAATTTCACTGTCAAACCTCCGAGGAACCTTGCGGATCACGGTTTGGATCGAATCTTCTTCATTAAAAGCGGGTATTACCACTATCAGTTTTTGCATGCTGCAGCCTCTTTTCAAAACCGTTTTCCGCATTCAATCCATTCAAGCAGAATCCCGTTCATTGTCTTCATTCGGCCTCTCTGCCGCATCGCGGGTCGAATCGCTTCTATGTTCGTCATGGGGAGT
>JAGVBM010000237.1 GCA_020059765.1 Bacillota bacterium | reverse complement strand
ATGCTGACATCTCCACAGAAAAAGTAAAGAACCGATCAGAAGTATCGGAAAAGAATCCTGTGTAACTTACGAGCACAGTTGCTGCAGTTTTATGAGAGGAGTTACGAAATTGCGTATTGTTGTTCTGGGGGACTTTCATCTAAATGAACTAGAATTTGAAATAACAGAAATGGCCATGCAGGATGTAGCGGATAGTTCGCCGGATTTGGTGGTACCGTTAGGAGATTTCGGAACCCAGGAACTTATAGGAAGTACGGAAGGTTTGCACCAATCTTATCAGTTCTTAAGCCAGATAAGGGCTCCCATTAGACCACTTCTGGGCAATCATGACTTGCAACGGGAATCAGGTGACGGTGTTCAAGAGCAGAGGACTATGGAACAAGAACTTGTTCGGCTGTATCATTTGCAGGCACCATACGGTGTCCTCGAATATGAGCAATTTCGCCTGTTCTTTATAAGTACCGACCCCCAACCTGCTGATTCGTGTTATCAAGTGCAAGAGTGTTATGTTTCGGAAGAACAGTTTCAATGGTTGGTAAAAACTTTGGAACAGCGACCGGGAATCCCGGCAATTATTTTTTCTCATGCACCGCCTGTCGGTTGCGGGCTGCGGACAGTCCCGCAGACCCATGTGCGAGCGACCAATGCGTATCTGGATCAAAACCATGATCCTTATCGTTGGTTTCAATTAATCAAGAATTATCCAGAAATCGTCATGTGGTTTTCTGCTCATTACCACTTGAGCCACGTATATCCAGATTCCCACACATCCCGATATGGAACAGAGTTTTTCACCACGGGTGTTCACGGAACAGCAACAAGAGATGGAAAACGCCAATCGAGAGTGATTGATATAAGTTCGAATCGGATTACCGTGTCAACTTTGGATCATGATCAACGTACCCTTTGTGAAACGGCAGATTGGAGTTATGACGGTTCTTTGTCTATGATGGTAAGGGATAAGGAGAACCTCATAAAACCCGCAAACATTGAAGAAGATTCCATCAATCCCTTTCGCTGTCTCACTTCGTTTTCGATTGGTGAGGGAAAGATTTTGGCCGGAGGCATGTTGTCCTTGGACAGGGAACGCTGTCTGGCGGCGACGGAAGATGGATTTTTGTGGGAAATTCATCATGCGTACGAAGCTGTGATGGGTACATTACTTCATGGCATTCCCTTGGTTGGAGTTGCTCTTTCTGAAGATGGCATTTGGAGTGGGGGGGAGCATAAGTTAGTCCGAACCGATCCTCACAGCATCTGGCGGTTTCAAAGGGATACACACAAAAAGGGGCGCCGCGACGAGATTGAACTGCCTTGTTGGCTGCATTGCTTGGCTCCGCGAAATGGCGGAGGAGTTTGGGTTGGGTGCGAGAATTCATTAGTAGAAGCCATCTTTCCGCAAGGAGAGGCAGAGTATTCGAATCCCTTCAGAACTGTCTTTGCTTTTCGGGACCGGATTGTACGAATGATTCCGGACTCACGCGGGATTTGGGTGCTGACTGAGGTTGAACAGGTATATTATTATGATATAACCAAGGAACATGCAGAATTAATGTTTGAAGGGGTCCGGGATTGGGATGTTTATCAAGGGGAATTTACGGGGATTATCCGAGAAAACAATCATTACCTGATCTGTCAAGGTAAGGATAAGTCCTGGAGACTGCCAGTTCCCTTACAGATTGAGGCTTTGCAAGAGAACGTCCAAATTGTGTGCCTGGAAGGGGGGCATTCCCTCTTATCTATTGCGGGGAAAGCGTACTTTGCAGAGAATGGCGCCATAGTTCATGAAATCAATACCGGAGATCGTAAAGTAACGGCACTCGCCAGGACATGTACCACAAACCCGATACAATTTTGCTTGGGACTGGACTCTGCAAGTGAACATCAACGTCCTCAACTGCAGATTTGGCAGTATGAAAGCGTAAGGGAATAATGCCTGACTCACCGATTTGTTTTGCGAACTTCAAGCAGTACACTGCTGCTTGAAGTTCTTTTTAAGTACATGTCCGATTAGGGGGTAGAGGAAGTGCAGGGGGCTATCGGCAAGTTCTATCAAGTTTCAGAATGGATCGTGCGGTTAGTTTATGTGAATCTGTTATGGATCTTTTTTACACTGCTGGGCTTGGGAATCGCCGGGCTGTTTCCCGCTACTGCAGCGATGTTTGCCGTGATACGAAAATGGATCATGGAGGGTCTGTCCGTCCCGGTCTTTACTACATTTTGGACTGCTTATCGCACGGAGTTTTTCAAGATCAACCTGCTGGGACTTATTTTGATGGTAATAGGAACAATTCTGTACTTGGACTTGCATTTTTTTCAGTCGGCCAAGCCAACTGATTCCCAGTTCTTTCAATACTTGCTGTTTTTCGCCTATATCGGAGTTGTTTTGATTTATTTTCTAGTGCTCGCCTATCTTTTTCCTGTTTATGTTCATTACAAACTGCGTACCTTGCACTATTTGCGATACACTTTTTACCTGGCAGTTAAACATCCCTTTCGAACGGTGCTGATGTTCGCCGGGAATATGGCGCTGTTTATGCTATTCGGCTTTTTCCCCGGATTGTTTCCTTTCTTTGGCGGAAGTGCTTTTGGTTTATGGATGATGTGGAATGTCTACCGAAGGGAGTAAATTGATCAACGAAATGTATAATTCGTTCCCGGCAATGCCGACAACACGACTCCTTCCGCATCCGTCGCTTTGACGCGGCCTTCCACATCATAGTGGAT
>JAGVBM010000003.1 GCA_020059765.1 Bacillota bacterium | reverse complement strand
TCCAGCATCGGCAGAATTCGAGGAGCCAAGGAATGCCCGTTGCCCATTATCGAATCGATAATCGCACCATACAAAGCGCGTTCGTGCTCATCCCCCAGCACACATCCGTGACCAAGTTTTCCGTCGATCTCCACTTCACATTGGGTGACAAATGCTTCTCCCAGGTAAAATGGGGTTTTTTCCAATGAATCCACATGTTTGATCATCACCAATCCCGGCGACGGCGGAGTAATCACCCGGCAGGACACCCGGTCGACAATATGTCCGGCAATTCCTTTTAACTTATCCAGCCTTCCTTCGGCAACAATTTGTGAATGAATCATAGAATCCTCCTATAAAACTCTCATCCGGATCCGGGTGGAGATAAAGTCGATCACTGTAACGGTGGCCAAGATCACCAACAAAACGGTTGCAGTTTCATCATATTTGAAAAGACGCATCGTGGTCATTAATTCGAAACCGATGCCACCCGCGCCAACAAGTCCCAAGACGGTGGCGGCCCGCAAATTATGTTCCCAGCGGTACAAATTAACCGTTACAAATTCCGGCAGGACCTGCGGCCATACTGCATACCTCAGTATTTGCCATTTATTGGATCCTGCGGCTTCCAATGCCTCGATTTCACCCTTGCTGACGTTCTCAATCGCTTCCGCATAAAACTTGCCCAACATGCCGGCCGAATGAATCCCTAACGCCAATACTCCCGGAAACGGTCCTAATCCAACTGCAGCCACAAAAATCAGAGCAAAGATCAATTCCGATGTCGCCCGTAAGAAGTTGAGAATCATCCGGCAGGTTCGATAAACCAGCGGATACGGCGACATGTTTCTGGCCGCTCCAATCCCCAGCGGAATTGCCAGAATCACCGCAAGCGTCGTGCCCAATAATGCAATCTGGATCGTTTCGATGGTCGGAGCCATCAGTTTTGACAGGATGGACAGGTCAGGCGGAAACGTGCGCATCAGGAAATCCTGCATATGTGGGATTCCTTCTACCAGCGCAGGCAGGCTGATGCCTGTTTCCCGAATGCTCCAACCGTATATCACGGCAAGGATCAGCAAGCTGCTCCACATCTTCCCATTTTTTCGAAAATCGAACCATTTGGGTTTGAGGTCGTCTACTGTAATTCGTTGTTGGCTAACGTCAAGCATGAACATGTACCACCTTATCTGCAGCTTCTCTAAAATGCTCTTGCGGCTTGGAAGAAAGGGCCGTATCTTCATAGAGCTGGTACAAATCATCGACCGAAACCACATCTGTCGGCATGTCGGCGACGACTTCTCCGTTCTTTAAGCCGACGACGCGCTTTCCGTATTGCTTGGCATAGTCAATCTGATGAAGGGTAATGATCATGGTCAATTTCTCTTCTTCCCGAATCCGGTTTAACAATTGCAGGATCGAATTGGACGCTCTCGGATCCAAACTGGCAACCGGCTCATCTGCCAACAGTACATCCGGTTCCTGCACCAGTGACCGCGCAATCGCCACCCGCTGCTGCTGTCCTCCGCTCAGTTCATCCGCCCGCGCATTCCGTTTGTCAACCAGACCGACTTTTTCCAAATAATGCAGCGCCAATTCGTAGTCGCGCCGCTCAAATTTTTTCAGCAAAGAGGGAAATGTGGGCCGGTATGCCAAACGTCCGCACAATACGTTTTCCAGCACGGACATCCGTTTTACAAGATTGAATTGTTGAAAAATCATCCCCACTTTTTTCCTGATCAAACGAAGTTCCCGTTTGTTGAAAGTGATTTGACGGCCGTTTATCCGAATTTGACCGTCACTGACTTGTTCCAAACCATTGATGCAGCGGAGCAGGGTTGACTTTCCGGCACCGCTTGGTCCCAGCAAAACGACCAGTTCATTGGAAGAGATCGACAAATTAATTTTTTTCAATACTTCTTCTTCTCCAAAGTATTTGGATACATTCTCGATATGGATCATAACGAACCACCTCTTATGTCAATAGGGGGCACTGGGTCCCCCTATTGCAGTATTGACCTGCGAATTACTTGACTTTTGCCGGATCCAGATTTAACAATTTGGCAGTATCACGGATCACATCATATTCTTTGTCGGTTGCAGCGTCATAGCGAATGATCTTTCCGTATCCACCTAGGGCTTGCGGCGCTTTTTCATGCATTTTCAAAAATGCTTGTTTTAACTTTTCCTTCAGTTCCGGATTCAGATCTTTCCGAATTGCAATCGGAGAACCAGGAATCGGATCAGATTCGGCAAGAATTATATTTTCGTCTTTTGCAATCAAACCTTCTGCCACCATTCGGCCATATGTGATATCATTATCAGCAGCGGCATCCACTTTTTTGTTTTTAATGGCCAATTCCGCAGCATCATGTCCCCCTGTATAAGTCACATTCGCAAAGTCCTTATCAGGGTCGATTCCATTTTTCTTGAACAAAGCACGCGGAATCAGGTTGCCGGAAGTGGATGCCGGATCCACAAACGAGAACTTCTTGCCTTTCAGATCGGCCAACGATTTGATTCCAGAATTCTTATGCGTGATGATGATGCTTTTGTAAGTAGATTTTCCGTCCTCACGCACCCCTACTGCGAAAGCTTCCGCATTGGCTTTGTCAGCCGCAAGAATATAGGAGAAAGGACCAAAGAATGCCGCATCAATATGTCCTGCCCGCATCGCTTCCACCACAGCCGTATAATCGGTTGCGACAAACGGTTTCACTTCCACGCCCAATTCCTTGGAAAGATACTCCATGGTGGGTTTAAACTTCTTGATCATTTCTTCATTGTCTTCTGCCGGAATCAAGCCCAGCTTCAACTCTTTCACTTCCGCTTTTTTCGGCTCTTTTGAAGCGGCGGTCTCATTCTTGTTTGCGCCTGTGGAACAACCTGCTGCCAATGAAACTGTCATCAAACCGGCAATCAACAACGCACTCCATTTTTTCAAACGCATCTTCATTTCCTGGTTTCCTCCGTTTCGTAATTG
>JAGVBM010000351.1 GCA_020059765.1 Bacillota bacterium | reverse complement strand
GGGAATAAATTCATTATAGTTGAAGTTACAGAATAGTGAAATTCCAAAATCAACTTCTATACAAGTTGTTTTAATTTTTGATTTTCTCCTACCTGAAAGTTGCTTGACGAAAAAATGGTCTTTTTGTAAGAATAGTGAACACAAACTGCTGTATCGATTTGAAAGTGAATCAGCTTGTGAAAGGATGGTCGTATGCACGCACATTTGATCATGTTCACAATTGGACCGAATAATCGTTACATCGCCGAAATGGTCTGTGACAAATACCATGAAATCGTTAGTTCCGTAAAAGGGTTTCAAAGAATCACGTATCTGTTTGACGATGTTTGCGGTGAATACGGAGCTCTGAGTATTTGGGCATCGAAAGAAGCTTCGGAAAGTGCCTATCACTTTATGTATCCTCAGATTCGAGAAGCATTCGGCGATGCGGTTAAAGGCTCGCCTGACATTCGCATGCTGGAGGTCTACGTACCCAACTTCGAAGACGATAAAACAGGTTTGTGCCCAGAAAACGAATCCAGCTAGTTTCATAGACCAGATCCAATTCAGGCCAAATGCCGGATCTCTCGATTCATTCGGTTTTCTTTTTCTTTTGTACGTATTACAATAATTAAAAAAGAAAGAGAACGGGGGGAGTTTTTTGGTTTACAGCCAAAATCAAGAATGTGAGATTGATCATACAGTTGAAGATGTACAAGCAAAATTGGAGCCATTTCTGACGTTGGAATTCGGTTCCGAGCTGAAAGAATCACTGCAGCAAGGAACTTTCACACAGGTACAACTGAACGAATTGTTTCATCATCTGAAGAAGCTGCACAAATACCAAGGCAAGATCAACGAAATTCTCACTCAAGCAAAATAATACATCCCCCCGTCATTCTTCAGGATGGGGGGATTTCTGTTCATTCATCCTTGTTGCGCTTCGTTCTGAAGGTCCGCTTGAATCAAGTCGCGGATTTTGTCTTCGTCAAATCCAACCACATATCCGTTAGTGCCCCTAATGATCGGCCGTTTAATCAAAGTAGGCTCGGATGCAATGATCCTGGCCAACTCCAATTCCTCCATCGCCAGCAGATGCTCTTTCTGTTCCTGAAAAATGGGTGAACGGGGACGAAGCAAGTCATGCACCTTGATATCCAACGAGCCAGCAAGTTCCAAAATTTCTTCCACGCTAAGCATCGCTTCCGCCAAATTGCGTTCCGTATACGCAAGCCCTGAGAGAACCTCCCGGGTATGATCGTTTTTCCCTCAGGTGGGATAAAACATCATGGTTATCGCCAATGGAAACACCTCTCACCTTTTTTTTCAGAATAGCACATTTTATTTACTTGTAAATAAGAGGTATTCTTACATGCGACAATCCCGATTACCGCACCATCCTGCTGACCCGCAGCCATGGACGCTCGTCCAGCCAATCCAAATGAGCCTGTACGCCAAACGTGCTGCTGATATTCTGTTCGGTCAGAACTTCCCGCTTCTTCCCCGCAGCCGCAATGACGCCGTTATGCAGAAGCAAAACATGGCTAAAAATCGGCAAGATCTCCTCAATATGGTGCGTAACGTAGAGAATCGTAGGTGCATTTGGCAAACTTCCCAATGTTTGAATGGCAGACAACACCTGTTCCCGCGCTTGAATATCGAGTCCGAAGCAGGGTTCGTCAAGAATCAGCAAGCGTGGTTCTGCCATCAAAGCCCGAGCCAACAATATTTTTTGTTTTTCCCCTTGTGACAAGGTTCCATATCTCTTGTCCGTCAAAGCTTCGCATGACATGTCAGACAGAATCTTATGTGCCCGTTCCCGATCAACATTGTCGATCTCTTTCCACAGCCCGATGGATGCATATTTTCCACTGATGACAATTTGTAAAGCAGTATCATTTCGATACAGTTCATCCCGAATCGCCGAACTGACCCAGCCGATTGATTTGCGAACCTCCTGTATTTCACATGCACCGTATGTTTGTCCCAGTACCATGACTCTCCCTTTGGTCGGCCATTCATATCCGGTTATCATTTTTAACAATGACGTTTTTCCGGAACCGTTCAGTCCGAGTATGACCCAGTGTTCCCCAGCCATGACCTGCCAGTTGATTCCCTTCAGAATATCCCCGTCATCTCGGTTCCAAAACAAATCTTGCAGATCAATAATGATGTCCACGGACTGTACCTCCTTTTATAAAACCATGCTTAACAAGAATCCTCCCGCAAATCCCATTAGGACGCTAAGGAAAGTTCCCAACAGATAATATTCGGCAAATCCTTTCTCATCAAACTGCTTAAAACGTGTCAATGTTTTCATCGCCCCGATAAAGGCAATCCCCGTATATGCACTTTTGACCACCAATATGGCAATCAACAATCGCTCCAGCATGCCGATGTATTTGCCCGCAGAAGTTTGTGAGGGTTCAAAACTTTGATAGGAGTACGTGACTGTCGTAATGATTTTGTTCCCGAGAGAATCCTCTTCCTGTTTTTCTACTGTATTTTCCACTTCAAGATCGAACGATCTGTTTTGATAGAGGGATTCCAACGTTTCATGGATTTCATGCAGGGAAGAATCTGCTGCGCGTTCTGCAGTTGCGGCTGCTTGCTCACTGGGAGGATGGATGGTTTTCAAATCACTCAAAATACTTTGAATCAGATAGGCGCTTCCATGCGTCAATCCTACAAGTACGACAAGTATCACGAGGATCCGAATATCAAGAGTCGCCGCAGGTTCAGGTGTCAGGCTCCTCTCTTCAAACAAGGAGACCATTCGAGAAAGAGGAGAGGATTTGCCAAACAGTAACAAAACCAGATGGATCGACAAAAGATGGACCGCTTGGTCCGTCAGGAACCGGAACGTTTTGTTCTTCCATATTCGATCCGGTTGTACGTCCCCCATCGTTTGTTCCCACTTGATTTTTCCGGTATCAATTCCGAAATGAACAATCGCAATCAGGATCGCGGAGACGATTGTTGCCAAATCCAGTTCTCCAAATACAAGCAATAGAAACAAGTATGCTACAAAATGATGGATGCTGTGTCGCAACATCCCCTTGCGCTTTTGTTTTTCAATCAGGATACGGTTTGTTTGCAGCCAAAAATCTGCAATTAAATGTCCCAGCACAAAAATCAGCAGAACTTTGGTCAACTTAAGCTTCCTTTCTTTTACATGTGAGTTGGTGCTGCAAGAAGTCTAACAAATCAAGCAAACTCTTTTCCGCATCCTTCACCAGGTGATAGTCTGCCCGCGTTAATAGTCGGCTGATGTTGCTTTCGGCATTTTGCGGTTTCCCCAAAAGGTTGCCGATCTCCTTGTAGGTTAATTCCTGATTTTCATCCAAAAGATCAATAATCCGGTTTTGCTTGTCCGTCCGCATCTCCCATTTTTCCAAAATATAATGGAGATAGTGGTTCAGCGCATTGTACGGGATCATCTGATCTTCGGCATAGACAAAAAACTGCAGATTGGCATGATGTTTGTTAAAGATGGAACTTTCAGTTTGCTGTTTTACGTAGGAGTCTCTGGCAGTGATCGCGCTTCGTATGGCAGATCCGTTTACGCGGTGTACATCAATCCGTTCCTTCGTATCAATCATGCCAAAACCCAGCCCCACATACAACCCAACTTTTTGTAGTTTCGACTGATGATAGAGATCTCTAAATACCAGAAAAGAATCTGAAAAATTCGCCACGGCCCCGATAATTTCATCTCCCATTCGCACGGAAAAGGGGGTTACGAGTGATTTTTGGTAAGTGCGATTGAGGTCGTCGACAATCCGGCTGAGAACCTTTTCTGATGAAAACTTCCTCGAATCTTTTAAGTCGACAGCAATTGCTGCACAAAAACATTCCCGTTCCAAGTTCTCTCTCCCTTCGAATACTTTCCTTAAATACGACAAGTTTATCATACTTTCCGTTTTTGCGACAAGTAATTCACAGTTTCTGTTTTCCCGGCAAGTATTCGATAGGAACATAGATTCTTTCAGGGCGCCCTACAACCCCATAAGATAAATCGGCAATGACTTCCCCTTTTGCCACCAAGTACTCGAGGTAACGCCTGGCCGTAGAACGGCTGACACCGATTGCTTTGCCCATTGCATCTGCCGTAAGGCCGCCGGAAGCAATACGTATCACAGACATTACTTTTTCCAAGGTTAATTTGTCGATTCCCTTCGGTAAATAGGGACTTGACGCTGTTTTGTCCGTATTTTGAATCAATTGATCAATCTCTTCCTGGCTGATCTGCTGCATATCGACCTTGAGCTGGTTCAATTTGCGCCTGAATTCAAGATAGTGCAGCAACGTTTTTTGAAATCGTTCAAAAACCAGCGGTTTCACAATAAAGTCAAACACCCCGCCGCGAATCGCTTCCCGCACTGTATCAACTTCTCTGGCGGCTGTGATCATAATGACATCTGTGTGGGCGAATTGTTGCTGAATCATCCGAAGCAAGTTCAGACCATTCATATCCGGAAAAAATATATCGAGCAATACCAAATCGGGTGCCAAAATTTCCAGGAGTTCGTTTGCCTGCTGTTCATCTGTCGCAATCCCGACCACT
>JAGVBM010000163.1 GCA_020059765.1 Bacillota bacterium | reverse complement strand
GTTGATCCTGCAAAACCCGATGACCTTGTCGCAAACCGAATCACCTGAAGGTTGTACAGTCATTCAGCAATTGATGCATAGACCGGTTGAACTGGCCGATCGAAACAGGGACGAGGAGGAA
Source organism: Bacillota bacterium (assembly GCA_020059765.1). Classification (GTDB taxonomy): domain Bacteria; phylum Bacillota; class Bacilli; order Tumebacillales; family Effusibacillaceae; genus Effusibacillus. Next base: position 2,540 of record JAGVBM010000163.1, on the reverse strand, counting down.
CCGGTCGCTTGTGCGCCGGAAGACGCGGTCGCCATCTTGTCTAACGACGGACCGTTGGCAGAGAAATTTCCTGGATATGAAGAGCGCCCCTCCCAGTTGGTCATGACCCAATCGGTTGCGGAAGCATTGTCCCACGGGCATCATCTGATTGTTGAAGCGGGCACGGGAACCGGCAAATCTTTGGCCTATCTGATTCCGTCGATCCGTCATGCGCTGGCTACGGGAGAAAGAGTAGTGGTGGCCACACACACCATCAATTTGCAGGAACAGATCAAACAGCGGGATCTTCCGTTGCTGCACGAGATCCTGAACATCCCTTTTGAAATTTCCGTGCTTAAAGGACGCAACAATTATGTTTGCATGCGGAAGGTGGCGGCCGGTGTCAATTCCCAGGGATTGATCGGGGAACCGATGGAACGGACCTTTTATTCCCGCATGTTGACCTGGTTGATCGAGACGGAAGCGGGAGATAAGGAAGAATTGAATCTTCAGGGATCGCAGAGTGAGTATTGGAACCGTGTAGCCAGTGATACAGATTCCTGCATCAACAAGAAATGCCCCTGGTTTCGCAATTGCTACTATTTCAAAAATCGGTCCGCCGCCGAACAAGCGGATGTGGTGGTCACCAATCATTCGCTCGTATTTTCCGATATCAAGTCGGAACATCGCGTGTTGCCCGCCTATGATTACTTGGTGGTCGACGAGGCCCATCATTTGGAAGACGAAGCTACGAAACATCTGGGAGAAGAAGCAAACTACCACCAGATGACGGGAGTTCTCAACCGTTTGGCGAGAGACGGACGACAGGGGCTGCTGGTCCAATTGAGAAATATGTTGGGGATGCAAACCGAATTCGCCGCAATTGCGGGTATCCTGGACCGGATGACGGAACAAACGCTGGAAGTCAAAAGCAAAGCGGAAGAAACATTTCGCTTGCTGTTTCAGTTTATTGTTAACCATGCAGGGAACAAGGAATCAGGCAGGGTGACCATTCGCTTAAGCCCGCAGCATTTTGAACTGACTGCTTGGGAAGCGGTGCTGTCGTCCTTTGACAATTTGCAAACCGAACAAGCATTGCTGCGCAGACTGATGATGAAATTGGAGCAGGAAGGCGCGGAGCATGCGGATGACGAACAGATTGCCAATTCCTTGACTGATATCAGCGGACAGGTGCAGGAACTGGACAGGCTGATTATGACAATGACCCGTTTTTTCCGCGAGTCGGATCCTGCATCGGTGGTATTGTGGCTGGAAGCGGAGGACAAAGGGGTCAGGCCCTTTGTCGGACTGTACATGGCTCCCGTTCATGTGGGACCGCTGCTGCATGAAATGCTGTTCGACAAAAAAGAGGCGGTAATATTGACCTCCGCTACCATTACAATCAATCAGGGTTTCACTTATATTGTCAATCGATTGGGGCTGGAGAAATCGGAACAGTCGGGACGACTCCGCACCTTGCAGGTGGAATCGCCCTTTGATTACAAAAATCAGGCATTGTTGTGCGTACCAACCGATGTGTTGCCGGTGAAAGGCGTGGCGGAAGAAGAGTTTGTCGATTCGTTGTGCGAATCGATAGTTGCCCTGGCCCGCATCTCCAACGGACGCATGTTGGTGCTCTTCACTTCCCACAGAATGCTGCGGGCCACATACGCTAAAGTGAAACCGAGGCTCGCGGAACACCACATCCGGGTGTTTGCCCACGGTGTCGACTCGTCTTCCCGTTCACGTCTTGTTTCCCAATTTCAGAGGGAAAATCAGGCGGTGTTGTTGGGAGCAAATTCCTTTTGGGAGGGCGTGGACATTCCAGGTGAGGATCTCTCGCTGCTTGTGATTGTACGCTTGCCCTTTTGGCCGCCCAATCACCCGGTGGCGGAAGCTCGTACGGAAGCTTTGGAGAAACAGGGGCGCAATGCTTTTATGGAATATTCGGTGCCGCAAGCGATAGTCAGATTCAAACAAGGATTTGGCAGACTGATTCGTACGAAGAAGGATGTAGGAGCGATTGTGGTTTATGATCGCCGACTGGTGGATGCCCGATATGGGCGGAACTTTATCAAATCGCTGCCGGGACCTTGGATGTATCAGGGCACGGAACGGGAAGTCTGGAAAGTTCTCTACAATTGGCTGAAACGTTAACAAATTGCATACTATTAAATTATCGACTGAATTGCTAGTTTTTTTATTTGACGAATCTTTTATTTTTAAACTATCATTGGAATGAGACTCTTCTTTTGCGAGGTGGTCATTGTGAATCAACCAACATTAGAATACACCGCTATCGAGGAGCAAGTATTGCTTGCACAACAAGGGAACCACCAAGCGATTGAAGACATTTTGGCAGAGTATCAGCAGATGGTGCGTTATCGGGCCAGGTCCTTTTTCATGACCGGCGCCGATCAGGAAGATCTGATCCAAGAAGGAATGATCGGTCTCTTTAAAGCCATCCGAGATTTCCGTCCAGAAAAAGAAATCCCGTTTCGTTCGTTTGCCGAGATCTGCATCAACCGACAATTGATTACGGCGATAAAAACGTCCAGACG
>JAGVBM010000269.1 GCA_020059765.1 Bacillota bacterium | reverse complement strand
TCCCGAACACGGAAGTTAAGCTCTCCAGCGCCGATGGTACTTGGGCTGAAGCCCCGGGAGAGTAGGTCGTCGCTAGGCTGTGAGAAACGCCTTGGCTTATGCCGGGGCGTTGGCAGGTTCATGCGCGTTTGCCAGAAAAAAGCCAGCGAAAAAACCTTGCAAGCTGATGGTTCTGCGTGCTACAATAGCGCTTGTCAAAGATACGAGTAGTGCTTGATTCAAGCGGCTATAGCTCAGAGGGAGAGCACCACCTTGACACGGTGGGGGCCATAGGTTCGATTCCTATTAGCCGCACCACTTATGACGCTCTTTATTCCGATAGGTGTTTGGAATAAAGAGCGTTTTTCATGTCCAATCATTCTTTAGCGCAAAGTTTTCATCACTTGACGGCTTTGGTACGATAAGAAAGGGAGGTGTGAACATGCAGGAATTTATCAGACAGGCAGCAACCGTAATTCTAATCCGCGATTTCAACGATAAACTGGAAATATATATGACCCAACGTCCCGAGAGTATGATTTTTTTGCCGGGGTATCACGTGTTCCCGGGTGGTGCTATGGAGCCGGAAGACAAAAATCCGGATCTCCATCGGCTCTGCGTCAACCATCGGCTGGAAGTCGATCTGTCGTATGCGGTAACGGCGATTCGCGAATGTTTTGAAGAAGTGGGATATTTGTTGGCGGAACTGCCGACAGTCCGTGAGAATACAGTGTCGGATGCGCCGCTGCGACTGCAGAATCTCCGAAAGCAAATGGCGACAGGTGAATTCTCCTTTCATCAGTGGATCGTGGAGAAACAGATTCGGTTGCGAACTGACAAAATGAGGTATTTCGGCCACCGAATTACACCGCGGGCCATGTCCCTCCGCAGGTTTGACACCCGATATTTTCTGACTGCAATACCTCCCTCGGTCGAACTGGAGCCAAGTCCTGACGAGGTGGCCAAAGCGGCATGGCTGGAACCGTCTGTAGTTCTGGAGATGTTGCAGAAAGGGATTATTCGGATGGTTCCGCCGACGAGGGATGCGATAGCCTGTTTGGCCAATTACCGTTCGACGGATGAAGCATTAGCGAAAGCGCAAGGTGTGGGAACACCGCGTCCTCATGAATTGGCCTAGAAACCAGCGGCACCAAGCTAGGGCTTACTGCATCAATTGAAAGTGCTGTCCAAGCTGCCGGACTTTCGATTCGGACATCAATTTGTCCAAATGTCCGATGACGGTCCGCTCGGCGACCCACATGACGCTCGGATGCACCTGCCCTTGATAGATCAGTTCGGTCAATTCGGCAACCGTGAGCGGCTGATCGGTGAGCAGGCGGATGATTTGCTGCTCCCGCTCCAATCTTCGTTGAATAACAAATTGAATCTTCTCTTGCGGATTCCGGATCATATCCCCGTGTCCGGGTGCGATGATCGCAGGATCCAGGGTTTGCAAGCGGCGGAGGGTGGACAAGTAATCGGTCAGATTTCCGTCGGGGGGACCAATCCATGTGGTTCCCTCCCCGACAACATTATCTCCCGTAAACAACAACCGTTCCTGCTCCAGCCAGAGGTTCAGATGACCGCGCGTATGACCTGGGGCGTGCAGAATCAGCAGCGCGACATCTCCCACTTGCAGAGTATCCCCATCTTCCAGGGGCGAGGTGATTGAATAAGGGTGGATCTGTTCTTCGATTGATTCGGTTTCGAAGGGATGACAGACAATCGGACACTGCAGTTGCTCAACCAGCCGTTTCGCACCGGGACTGTGATCTTTGTGATGGTGGGTCAGGACAATCCCTTTAACCGCAACCTCACCCAGCGATTGAAGATAGGAAACAATCGCCTGCGCCGATGCGGGGTCGTCATATCCCGCATCAACGATCACCGCTTCACTCTGATCCACAATCAGATAGACGTTTGTAGAGACAGCGGGAAATAATGTGGGAGTAGTGACTGGCAAACGATGGACGTAACGGGTCTCACGCATTCGGCACTCGCCTCTTTTTTCCAAGGTATCTCTATTATATGCGGAACGACAGTTCAGAAAAAGGAGTTAGGCCATGCCCGATCATTGGCTTCATCAATGCAAAGGTTTCTTGATTGATTTGGACGGCACCGTGTACCGGGGAAAACAAGCTCTTCCCCAGGCAAGAGAATTTGTGGAATGGCTGCAGCAAACAGGCAAGCGCTATCTCTTTGTGACCAACAATTCCGCCCCTTTGCCGGAGGAACTGACGGATAGGCTGTGTCAAATGGGGATTCCGGCTGCATCGGAACATATTTTTACATCGAGTCAGGCGACCGTGATGTATATCAAAGAGCATGCGGCAACGGAGAATCCTTCCTATTACGCGATTGGCGAAAAAGGGCTGCATACTGCCCTGCAAACAGCCGGTTTCATCTATGAGGAAGATAATCCCGATTATGTGATTGTGGGGATTGACCGGGAGATAACATACAAGAAATTGATGATCGCCAGTCTGGCGATCCAGAAAGGGGCCGTTTTTCTCGGTACAAACGCGGACAAACGGGTTCCGGCCGAACGAGGACTTGTGCCGGGTGCCGGTGCGCTGAATGCGGCGTTGGCGACCGCCTCCGGTGTAAACCCGGTTTGGGTAGGGAAACCGGAAGCGTGGATGCTTGACTACAGTATGAGGAAAATGGGCACTCTACCTAAGGAAACGGTGATGATCGGCGACAACTTGGATACGGACGTTCAGGCGGGCGCGAATACAGGCGTACGCACGGTGCTGTTGTTGACCGGATATTCGAAACGGGAAGACGTGGAGCGTTCGACGGTCAAACCGACCGCCGTCATCAACGATTTGACCGAGCTCCTGCAAATCTTGTCTTGATGACCACCGCTCATAAACAAATGAGACTTTAGACCTGTTTTGGACGAGTCAAGTGATTTCCTTTGACAACCGCGCCGTTACAGGTCTTTTTCTGCCTGTCAGCTCCCGTATCCTAGCTTTTTTCATTAAATTTTATGCTTTTTCATAGGAAAAGAGTCCCTTGACCCTCCTATATGTAGTGTATATAATTTGTTTAATCCCTAAAACGACACTATATGTAGTGTTAGGTTACATAATTGTAGTTTACCTCAAAACAGATGTGCCAGGAACTGGCGAGGGGGACTGTTTGATGCGCTGCCCATATTGTCATCACACCGATTCCCGCGTGTTGGAATCTCGCTCAAGTGAAGACCATTCCACGATTCGTCGCCGTCGTGAATGCCCCGTTTGTCTGAAGCGATTCACCACCTATGAAAAAATCGAAATGGCACCGTTGTTAGTCATTAAGAAAGACGATCGCCGCGAAGAATTTTCGAGAGACAAGCTGCTGCGCGGGATCTTGAAAGCGTGTGAAAAACGGCCGATTCCGATGGAGATGGTGGAAGAAGTTGTCGACGGGATTGAACGGGAAGTGCGTTCCGAGTATGAACGGGAAGTCGCGGCAGAACGAATCGGCGAAATCGTTATGCGAAGACTGCGGGATCTGGATGGTGTGGCGTACGTCCGATTTGCAAGCGTGTATCGGCAATTCCGGGATGTGGAGTCGTTCGCCCAGGAGATTCTTGGTCTGCTCGACTCGAAAAAGATAGGAGGATCAGAATGAAGACCGAGACAAACAGCATGTTGCCTTTTACAGCTGAAGATACTCTTTCAGCAACCGGGGAACGGATCGTTGCGGACCGGTACCTGTTGAAAGACGTGAAGAAAGAGACGCTTCAGGTTGGCAGTCTGGTGGTTGCCGTAATCGATAAAAAACGTGCGTTGCACGAGTTGGCGAAAGTGGTGGAACTGCAACCGGAAACACGAATGGCCACCGTGGAATTGCGAGATGGCTATCAAGCCGAATTGTCGTATGATCATATCGACGTGTTGAAAGAAACGGCGCCCCGCCAAATGTGGCGGAGGATTGCAAAAGGCGCGGCGACTGTGACCAACGATCCGTCAAAATGGGAAGAGAAATTCTATCAACTGCAATCCGGATGGAAGTATGTGCCGGGCGGCCGCATCAACGCCTCCATGGGAACGGGCATCCAAACCACCAGCTACAATTGCTTCGTGATTCCCAACGTGGGACCGACACCTCGCGATTACGCGAATTCCTTCGGCCAGACCTTGGAGATTCAAGCGCGCTCAGGCGGCGTTGGCATGAACCTGTCGCAAGTTCCGCCGCAAGGAACTTTGGTTCCTGTTGCAACCAATTCGCGAAAAGCGGATTTGCAATTGGTGCTTGATGTATGGCATGCGGACCTGCTTGATTTCTTGATGGAAAAATATCGCTACAGCAGCAAAGTGGTTCGGGTGTCGAAAGAGTTCTTGCGTGCTGTGGAAGAGGG
>JAGVBM010000386.1 GCA_020059765.1 Bacillota bacterium | reverse complement strand
GTATCCAGGCAGATGCGGCAGTCTGTCGAAGAAACCCAGCAGAAAGCGATCGGCTTCCATGAGAACTCGCTGAAGATCAGTCAAATCATCAGTAAAATTGAAGAAATTTCACGGCAAACCCAACTGTTGTCGCTGAATGCTTCCCTGGAGGCGGCACGTGCCGGGGAAGCGGGCCGCGGTTTTGCGGTGGTCGCCGCTTCGATCCGCGAACTGGCCTTGGTAACGTCCGAATCCGCTTCTGAGATCAAAGAGGTTCTCAGTGAAATCCAGGAACAAACAGAAACGATCCTGGCCCGAACGTCTGCCAATCGGGAGGAAAGCGGTGTGCTGATCGAGATTGGACATGAGACACAAGGCAAATTCCAATCGTTGACGGACGCAATTCACGCGATAAACGGCCATGTACAGGAAATTGCAGCCTCCCTGTCAGAACAGTCGCGATCCGCACTGACCGCCGAACAATCGATCCGCATCATTGATGATGCCGTGCGGGCCAATGATTTTGACGTGATGATGATGACCGATACGGTTTCCGGCCAATCGCACTCTACTTCCGAGATCCAGACGATTTTGCAGCAGATCGTGCAGATGACTGAACAGTTAAATCAGAAAACGGACCGTTTTGCAGTCGAATAGGGAAAAATCCTCGATTTTCTTCTAGCGGGGATTTTTGCTGCGTAGATTAAGAACAGGGACAAGTCGGGATTGCAGGGCGAAGCCAAACGGAGGGAAGGCAAGAAGGGAAGCTAAAGCAGAGAAGGCCAGGTAAGTCTGTTTTTCTCCAAAATGGAAAGAATTGTACCATGATAGAGAGACTTTGAATCCCGCAAGGACGAGAGTGGAGGATGGCATGCTCGACTTTATTTTAAAATACCGAAAGCAATTGATTAATTTGGGATTGTTCGCAGTAACAGTCATTCTGATCTATTTCATTCTGAAATGGCTGGTTCCATTTGTCGTACCGTTGGTCATCGGACTGATATTTGCATTTTTGATGGAACCGCTGGTTCGTTTGCTGAGCGGAAGGCTGCGGGTTCCTCGCTGGATGTCCTCCATGGTATCGCTGCTGATGTTGTTTGGCGGCGGTCTGACATTGCTGATCGTGTTGAGCGCCAAGCTGGTGATTGAATTGGGCGATCTGGCGCGAAACATTCCGATTTGGACCCAATATATCGTGGACCGGTTTTACGGAGACATCACCCGCTGGGTCAATCTGTATTACAGCAACGTCAGTCCGGAATTGCAAGCGAAAGTGAACGACAATTTGATGAGTTTGGGCCAGCGGTTGGGAAAAATGGGCGCTTCATTGGCACAGTCCGCCCTGCACGGCATCAGTTCGGTGCCGAATCTTGTCATCATCTTTTTGTTGGCACTGTTTATCGGGTATTTCATCAGTAAAGACATGCCACACTTTAAACGAAAAATCGGCTCCTGGCTGCCGACGCAGGTACGGGAAAAAGGGCAGGTGGTCTACACCGACCTGCTGACCGCGATCGGTGGATATATACGGGGGCAGGCCGTCTTGATCACGATTACGGCTGTGCAGGTGTTGGCCGGTCTGCTGATTCTGCAGGTGCCGTACGCCTTCAGTTTGGCCCTGTTGGCCGCGTTTCTCGATATTCTGCCGCTGTTGGGGACGGGGACGCTGTTTGTGCCATGGGCGTTTTTCAGTCTGATTACGGGGGATGTCGGACTTGGCGTCGGATTGCTGATTCTCTACGGATTTATCGTTATTGTGCGGCAGGTGATGGAACCGCGGATTCTGGCAGGTACGATCGGGCTTGATCCGTTGGCGATGATCATTGTCATGTATGCGGGGTACAAGGCATCCGGTTTTATCGGCGTGCTGCTGGCGCCGTTTATTCTCATCCTGCTGCAGTCTCTGATCAAAGTGCGGGCGTTTGACGCGATTATCGGGTCGGACGGGAAGAAATGATCACGCTGCGACCTTTAGAGGACCGTGACAAGGATCTGATGGAACAATCGTTTCGGATAGACCCTGCTGTGACAGAAGGATATTTGGCAGTAAGTGAAGACTAAGGTGAATAAAGGCATCATCGATCTTATTTTCCCAATTCTTTTCCGGAATAAAAATCTAATGACAGTTGAAATACTTCTTTTTCACCAGTTTGGATATACCAGTAGGGCTTATTTCCTGTCCATCCCAATTCGATGATTGGTTCCCCGGTAAATTGATGGATTGCATGCGCAATCTCTAATGCCATTTCTCTGGAAATTCCTTTGTCTAGATATTCGTAGCCTGCAATATTTTCTTTTGAATTGACGAATACTGCTAATTTCCGGTGGTTGGAATCCTCGCCGATGAGTGCTAATACTCTTGGGCCCGGAGGCGTGATATGAGAACTGGTGACTGTTCTCAAGGGCGTAGAGCCGACAACGGTAATAGCAGCTTGATCCACGCTCGGAAAATTTGAATGAAGGGAACCGGTTCCGATAAGCAAGGTAAGCAGGAGAACTGTCGAGAGTATGAATTTTAAACGAGATTTGAATTTCATTTATGCTCCCCCCATAGCAAACGAAAATGTTATTCTAACAGGATTCGGCTTAATCTGCGAGTCTTACTGATATTGTGTGATCTTTTTTTGTCTCAAATTCAGGTCTAAGGCCGCTTTACCAGTTCTTTGCACATACATTGTTGATCGACAGACGCAAGAGCGATATCGATTCGTGTTGTTGTGAGAAAGCTGTTCTTCGTGTTTAATTGAGGAAGGCATACTCATTTGGAGGTGATTTTGTTGATTCGTGATGTAACAATTGAACAAATACAATCAATTGGCAAACATATGGATGAGCTTTCGGAACTTCTGATACAGGCAGTGGAAGATGGTGCGTCGATTGGTTTTTTACCGCCACTGCAGCTTTCAGAGGCGGTAAAATATTGGGGAAATGTGTTAAGCCCTGAAGTGATTTTATTCGTCGCGAAAATAAACAATCAGATCGTCGGAAACGTACAGCTGCACTTATGCACGAAGCAAAACGGTGGCCATAGAGCCGAAATCGCAAAATTGATGACACACCCTCAGTATCGCCGCATGGGTATCGGTCGATCACTGATGCACAAGGTTGAAGAAAGAGCAAAGCAGGAAGGCAGGTCGCTGCTCGTTCTCGATACAAGAGAAGGGGATCCATCGAATCATCTTTACACCTCAATAGGCTTTATTCAAGGTGGACGGATTCCTCACTATGCGAAATCTGCAACTGGTGAATTGCACGCCACGATTTTCTACTATAAAAACTTAGATTAATAGAATAGAGATATAAACATTTTCGGCTATAGCGGATCGAGACTGGAGCGCCGGACATATGCAGCCGTTGCCTTCGCGATGAAGATAAGGGCTGTTCGATCCGGTTGAGGCGATCACTTTTTTGCATGGATTTCTTCGTAAATCTGCGCCGCGATCTCCTGCACGCTGTTTGATCCGATTCAGTGTTTGGCTCAAAATTATATATTTCCATTCGTATCCGGTCAAGGGAAAACACGGAAATCAGGAATGTTCCAGCATTGTGGCTTTGGTGTATACTAATCCTGTATCCTTTTATATCCATTTTCTTATTGGGATAGGGTATGTCGCGACAAATCTTAAAAAAACATTATTCCAACTGTTCTTGGTGTTGAGTTCTTTTGGTGCGGCTGTTGTGATAAACAAGCTGATAACCGCTGAGCTCGTCATCAGATATGTTTTTGTATCGCAAAGTTCATTCCTGTTTTTTGCTGAAATTGTAATGCAAACTGTTGTCGTATACCTTGTGATCCGGCAGTGGATGAACAGAAGAGCGGATAAAACCTCATCGGTATTGCTTTGGGGATTTTACTTTCTGGTTCTGGTCTCGTTCTTGTTTTTGCGAAGTCGTGGTGTATCCGGTGTTAGTCTGAGTCCCTTTTCCTTTATTCAGGATGCCGCAAATAACAGCGACGCTTTGTGGATGGCAGCCATGAACATTGCCCTATTTCTACCGATCGGGTACCTTTTGCGAAAACAGTCACTATTATTATCCGTGTTGTCTATTTTGGGGATTGTATTGGCTATAGAATCTGCGCAGTATCTTCTCTCACTGGGATTTTTCGATCTTGGCGACATGCTGTTGAACATCAGCGGCTTTTCTATGGGATATTCTATTTTCAAAAGGAAAATGTAAGTTCCCACGTGGGGAGGGGATCACGTTGAACGTCATTTTGAGAAAAGGTTTTTGGTTATTCTTGTTGATCGGTGTAAGTTTTCTAGTTTACCCGGCATTCGCAAAACAGCAACAGGCAGAGAAATCGATTCGAAGTTTCTTTAATCATTTGACTGCTGAAAGATACGAAGACGCATTCAAACATGTAGCTTATTTCGATAAATACAGTGATGTAAGACCTGCTATTCCTTACGATAGGGCGGAAAAAGAATGGATGGCTCGAGTGAAATCCTTGAAAGAAAAAGGGCAATATGTTCAAGGATTACAAAATGTAACCATGTCGGACAACGATGGCTTTCCAGTTGCTTCGCTTTCCTTAATTGTTGTAGAGGATGGTAAACAAAAAAATATCGATTCTGGAGTAAATCTTATTCGTCGAGGCTTCATGTGGAAAATCGTTTCTTTTGTTCCTGTCAATGGGGTACAGGATGAAGTGATAAAAGCGATTAGTGGTGATTTTAGAGAAATCGATAGAAAGTAGTGCTTGGCAGGTGGATAACAATTCAAGCAAATTAGCGACAATTGAAGCATTTGATTGATTCAGCGACTTGAATAAACTGATCGTAAATTAAATCAGATGAATTAATCATTATATAAGTACCATCTAATAAAGTGGATAATTGAGCTGGATCTTTATCTTTAGCCTCAAAATATTTCCATGTCTGACCATTGATGTTTACGGTTTGATGTTCTCCTCCCCCAATCACCGAAAAGGCAAAGTTGCTTGGGGTTTGGTGTTGCTTCGGAGCTGGCGCTTCGAAGATTTGAACATTTAAGTTTTTCAATTTATAGTCCATCTTCAAGATGATCCCGTGTTCCAACGCAACATTTTGAAGTACAAATCGATCGGAATCAGGGATCCAAATATTGAATGATACCTTTTGTTGAACTTTTTTCAATTCTTGCTGAATAGGTGAAGGAGTTTGTTTAGTGGAAGTATTTTCCACTGAACAAGCTCCCAATAACAGACTTATACCCAGTAACCAACTGTACGTTAACTTTTTCCGCAATATAAGTCCTCCTTCCGTCCTTAACTATAGAATAACATTTGAGGTACGTATTGGAAACGTTTGTTGGGTCACATATTTGAGTCAAATAGTTGCTTGACTTGAGAATAAATAAAAGGGAGGAAGAAGCATTGAAGGTTGACAATATGCGTGATTATCGTGTTCGTTACAATAATATGATGATGGAATCTGATATTTTCTTTAAAGAGTTTGGTGCTTTAGACGATCATGTTTATGCCGAAGGTGCTCTATCAAAAAAGCATAAAGAGCTGATGGGATTAGCAATCTCGGTGACAACTAGATGCAACGAATGTATTCTCTATCACTTGGACGGTTCATTAAATCAGGGAGCCACTCGGTCAGAACTGCTGGAAGCCATAAAAATTGGAGTTATGGCTGGGGGATCCATTACATACCCAAACGCACGCTTTGCCTTTGAAATGATGGACGAAATGCTAGGTGAAGAGGAGACGGCGGTCACAACCTGACGCCGTCTCCGCCTTTCACCCACGCATCATTGCTGTAGCCCCGTTTTTCCCAATAGCCGACGTGCGGCTTGTCGATCACTTCAATGCCGACCAGCCACTTGACCGATTTGTACGCATACATCTGCGGGATGATCAATCGCACCGGACCGCCCAAATCTTGCGGAATCGGCTTGCCGTCCATCAGAACGGCGACCATCACGTCCGGCAGCATCGCCTGTTCAAGAGACAAGGCGTCGGTGTACACTCCGTCGCCGGAATAGAACTTGATATGCTGGCCCGCTGGCTTGACACCGGCTTTGTCCAACAGTTCGGACAGCGGAATTCCCTCCCACGTCACTTGGGTGACGCTCCAACCGGTCACGCAGTGAAAATCACTCACCTGCACCTTTCGTTTCAGCTGCAAAAATTGCTCCCAGTTCATTTGCAGCGGTCGTTCGACCAACCCTTGCACGGAAAACTGCCAGGTGTCGGACGAAAAGCGGGGAATCTCGG
>JAGVBM010000108.1 GCA_020059765.1 Bacillota bacterium | reverse complement strand
TATTGTGGTACTGGTTTAGAGCAATGATTCCTTTGCCTTTAACGGGAGAACAGTCCGGCAAGCTGTTTCCGAAAGCGGGACAATCCTCGCCCGAGAGGACTGTTTCTAAACCACGGTGCGAACTGGAAGCCATAGGCAAGGGCTCCGATCAAGATTCCGGCAGCAAAAAGAATCGTGCCTGCCACTGCCAAGGCGGGCGCTGCCGCAGTACCCGCGATCAGTGTCGATATGCCGCCGGCAACGGTGCCCAAACCGGACACCAGATCCGCCACTCCTGCTAAAAACGTTATTGTTTTATCAGCTTCGGAAGCGCTGCTGTTTTCGTTCAAGCCGCTCACGATTTCGTACCCGCCATAGATTATGCCTGCGGTGCCGCCCAAGATGGAAAAATTGGGACCGAGAGCCCGCAAACCGCCATTTTCCATTTTTGCCATCGCTTTGAGAGATTGATAGGTCTCCAAAAATTTCTGAAGTTCCTTGGTCTTTCCGATCAGTTCGCCGCCCTTTGCAGCGGAATCGATTTGCGGGATCGCCAGTACATCTGCCCACGGCAATGCCAATTGAACAAGATACTGGCGAATATATCCCGCAAGGCCGGGAATTCGTCCTTGATGATCCATCCCGGCTGCCGCCTTGTCCAACACGTTTCGAGTCCCGATGGCCGTTTTTGTGATTTTTTGAACCAGTTCTTTCGCTTTCGCCGGCTTCGCTTGTGCAGTTTCGGCCGGAACCGAATGAGGGTCGGGAAGCGTTGAAACCCCATCGATTTCAGGTACACGAACAGTCGGCACGTTGATTTTCGGCATGGACACTCCGGGACCGTCTGCCAAAACAACCGCAGGCAAACCGGCCAAAGCCAGCCAATTGACCATTAGGCTGACAAAGAGAAGTCGAATCCATCCTTGTTTCATTCCTCGTCTCCTCCCTGATCCTGTTTTGCAAAACAACCTGTTCTCGCGAACCAAACTTACAAATCAAACGGTGTCAAAATGAGCGATCAGTTATCAGACTCGAATCGTTTCCGAAACGGAGGAATATCTGAAAAATCATAGCGAATCTGATATTCGTCCAATATCCGGATATGCAAAACATGTCCCCGACCGCGAACATACAATGGACGTACGGATCGCAACATCTTCTGAAGTCCGGTCAGATATTTCTTTTGTGCCGCCACTTCAATCTTGTTGTAGACGGGAAAACTCACGGAATGGACAGATGCCTGCTGATTTTGTTCAACATAGCGATTGATCTCAGGCAATATTTCCCTGTCGAAATGTCGTTCGAATGATAGTACCAGTCGCGAACCGATTGCCTGTTCACTATAAAAAGGTCTGTAGCGAAGAAGGATATCAAGTGGAATGGAACGTCCCCGTCTGCCGCGCAGCAATTCGTTCCGCAAGTCGGACGGAACCGTATGAGCCAGGATCGCCTCTGCATGTTTCCCGTTACGATACAAGGGGTCTTCCGAAATTTGCCGGACCAGTCCCGCCAATTTGGCGTAAGCTTCCGGCGTTACATCGGAAACAAAAACTTCTTCCAATGCCTTGCTGGCTGCCAATGACCCGGCATCAGCCGCCATTCCCGCAGCCTCCCGCAGCATAAACAGTTTGACAATCTCACCCAAGACCAGCGCAAAAACGAATATTGCAGCAAACAATCCCACCGACAAGAGCGCCGCATTCCCTCTCTCCCTATTCCATTGTCGGTACACGCATGTGTTCCTCCAGACGAAATTGCTGCAACGATTGCGGCAAACCCAATCGGTTGAACATTTTCAGCGAAACGACTGCCACCGCCTTGACTTCTGTGGCATCCAGACGGGGGGTCTCTGCCGATTGGCTTTGTTCCGGATTTCTTTCTCCCCTGATGCGGATGATTTCAAGCTGTTCAAGAGTGATGTTCCCGATCGTATTGCGGATCACTTCCTCCACTTCCGAGCGGGAAGCGTGCAGCGACGCTATTCTGGCTCCTTCCCGCACGGCAGACTGCAGCGCGATTTTGTAAAAGACAACCCGCGCCATATCGCCAACCAGCAGCAGTACAATCACTGCCACCGGCAGCAGCATGGCAAGTTCAAGCGTCTGCGACCCATTTTCATTCCTCCTGTTCATCCGGGAACTTACAACTCCTCCACCCATTTTTGCAATTTCTGCAAGAGCGCTTTTGCCAATCCTTCCGTATTTCCTTCCCCCTGAAAGTATTCGGTGATTCCCGCCATTAACCCGATGACGACCAACGCCAGCAGCACCCATTCGATGGCCTGCGCCCCTTTTTCATCCCGTCTCAGCTTGTCGAGTTGGCGATACGCTTCCACTCTTAGAACTGACACCATTTTTGCAACACGCTTCATTTTTGCTGCCTCCTCCCATTTACCGAAACAACATGTCAATCCCCAACCCTCCAGGATTGTAAAAAACGTTCAGCGCCAATAAGCCGACAATCAACAAAAATACGGAAGGCGCCATCAAGACTGTGGTGATCAAGGTGATTTTCGGCGACGCCTTGGCGGCCCGTTCTTTGCCGCGCTCCATCCGCATTCGCCGCATATCGTCCGCCTGCATCCGGATTACGGAAACAACTGAAACTCCCAACCGCTTCGCCTGCAAAACCGAATTCGCCAGTTTTTGCAGTTCCGGCGATTCATTCCGTTCCAACACCCGTTGCCATGCCGCTGCAAACTCCACACCCAGTTCCAATTCCTGCTGCAAGCGCAGGATTTCATCCCGCAGCGGACCGGAAAACATGGATGGCACTTGCAGCAGCGCCTGGTCAATGGAAGCTCCCGCTTGCAAGGCCAGACTCATCATGTCGAGAAAATCGGGCATGTCTGCAGAAATCCTGTCGCGACGCATCTGCGCCATTCGTCGAATCCATACGACCGGTGCAAAAAATCCGGCCAGCGGCAACAAAACAAACCCGAGGGGAGAATAGGGAATTCCGATCAGAAATCCTGTCAGCGCCAGCAAGAAACCGCCTGTCGTCAGCACAAGTTTCAGCCTCACTACCTGTTCTGTACTCCATACGCCCCCTACCCCGGCACGCTCCATCCACAGGCGCAATTCCGGTTCCGTATCAGGAAACAAGAATCGTTTGCCCAAGGGACTTGACCCAATCGCCAACCACCGCCATCGTTTTGGCCAGTTTGAGTTTCTCGTCAAGTTTGCAGCAATACGCAATGCATTGTTGGCCGCAATTTGCCGCAAGCTGCTGTCCCCAGACTGCTTTATTCTGCCGATTCCTGCTGCCCTTTCCGTGAAAGTGCCATACGAAATCTCCCGCCTGCCGTCGGAGGAAGTCTTACTCCAACGGAACAAATGGGCCGCAAGTTTTTGTCTCTCCATTCTGTACCGGGCAAAAAAATAGAAAGCTCCCGTCAAACAAACCCAACTGACAACCGATACTGCAATCCACAACTGATCCATGTCACACCCGAATCCGAATGATGTTGCGAATCAACCCATAAGCGACCATTTGGACGACTCCAAATCCCCCCAACAACAAGAATCCGGGAATTGTGAACAACGGATCAAGAAAATGGTCCACCATCCTGCTGAGCATGACCAATGATACTGCGGGCAGAACGGGTAAAATCGCTGCAACATAACGTCCTTCTGCTGTCATCGCATGGAAAGATCGCAGCAGCAAAAGCCGCTCTTCCAAAGTCCTTGCCATATCATCCAGCAATCCCGCCAAATTGCCGCCGGTTTTGTGCTGAATGAGTAAAGAAGCTGCAAACAATTCGATGTCCCGTGTCCGGATTCGCTGCTGCAGCGACCGCAGCACATTCTCCAACTCCACACCCAGCAGCAATTCCTTATGCATGGTTTGAAATTCCTGTTTCGCCGGATTCGGCAATTCTCTCGACAAAAATTCGATCCCTTGGCTCAAAGTAAATCCGGCCCGCAACGAATTCCCCAACAAGCGGCAGATTTCCGGCAACTGCTGTTGCAGCAACTGCCCGGTCCGTTTTTGCAGTCTGCGAAAAATCTGCGTTCTTCCAGTAGCCACAAGTCCTGCGGCCAACCCCAATTCATATGCAAATCCCGGATGAAACCAGGATCGCAAGCCCCAGAAAGCGACCACAAAGGCTGCCAGCAATAACACCCCATATTCGGCAGGCGTGATTCGCAACCCGCTTGCGGACAACTTGCTTGCTGTCCGTCTTCCCCAGGAAGATTGGTCGATTCGCTGCGTCAGCCTGTCCAGCCAACTGCCCGCTGGGGATCGAACAGCCAGCAGGGAATGAATGGACGCAAGCAATTGCTGTCTCCTGCGCCCATGCCAGCGATACATTCCAATTCCCCAGAAACCGGTCAATACTGCTAGAACAGCAAATATTACACCTAACATTTCTGTCCCTCCCAGAGTCTTTCAGGTACTTCTCCGTGCTGCATGATTTGCCCCAGACAAGCGGGAGGCTGCCGGGAAATGCGGAATTCACCGCAGAGTTCCCCTTCTTCTTTCACTGCCTGCTGCTGCCAGCTGAAAATCTCTTGCACGACAATACCATCACCCGCTTTCCGCACTTCCGAGACGGAAACGACCCGCCGCTTTCCGTCAAACAGCCTTTCGGTCTGAATGATCAGGTCAAGGCTGCTTCTCACATATTGACGAATGGCTGCAATCGGCAAATTGACACCCGCAAAAAGCACCATTGATTCAAGACGAAGCAGGGCATCAGATGAGGAATTGGCGTGGATTGTCGTCAAAGAGCCTTTATGACCCGTATTCATCGCCTGCAGCATGTCAAATGCCTCCCCGCCGCGGACTTCTCCGACAATGATGCGGTCGGGACGCATGCGCAAAGAGTTGCGGAGCAATTCCCGAATTGAGATTTCGCCTCGCCCTTCCACATTTAATGACCTGGTTTCCAAACCGATCACATGCTTTCCCTGAAGTTGCAGTTCTGCCGAATCTTCAATCGTTACAATCCGCTCCCTATCCGGAATAAAAGAGGACAGCACATTTAACAGGGTGGTTTTGCCGCTTCCGGTTCCGCCGGAGATAAGAATGTTCAATTTCCCCCTGACAGCAAGTTTTAAGAATTCGGCCATTCTGTCGTCCAATGAGTCCTTTTCCAACAGATCCTCCATAGTCAGCGGTTGTTTTCTGAATTTGCGGATCGTGAGGATCGGCCCATTGAGACTGATGGGCGGAAGCACAACATGCACACGGCTGCCATCGATCAGTCTCGCGTCTGCCATCGGCGAACTCTCATCAACCCTGCGTCCGACGGGAGCCACGATTCGGTCAATGATATGACGCACATGGGCCTCGTCCCGAAACCTAGCCTCGGTTTTCTGCAGCAATCCGTTTCGTTCGATATAGATCTCGTTGGGTCCGTTGACCATGATTTCGCTGATTTCGTCATCGTGCAAAAACAGCTCCAGCGGGCCCAATCCTACCGAATCATCGAGAATCCGATTGATTAATTGTTCCTGATCCGCCCTCGGCAGAATGACTTTTTCTTCCTGAATGAACTGTTCAATGAAATCCCTTATGGTCGAGCGGATCTCATCCCGCCCCAAAGATGGCATCCCTGCAAACTCGACTGTCTGCAGCAGACGTTTTTTATAATGGCTTGCCAACTGATCCAGCAAACGATTCCACCTGCCTACCCCAGTCCTGCGTGAGCCGCATCATATCCATAAGGAATTTGGGCGGTTTTCTGTCCCGCAGCCTGTTGATGATCGGCATTCCCAAATTGATGTTCGGCTGGACGGCTGCATAATCGGACCTGACGACTCCTGCCAACCGCAGCGGTTGGAATCGTTCGACATCCTTCGGCTGGATCTCGTTGATGTGACCGGCCCGGTTGAGGATCAAACCGATTTTGTCCAAAGAGACGCCTGTGTTTTGACAATGAACAAGCATTTGCTGGAGTTTTCGCAAGGAAGGAGTTTCCGGTGTGAGGATGTAATGTGCCTGATTGGCTTCTTGCAGCAGCGGAATCGTGTGCGGGGTAATCCGACTGCCGCCGTCAATCACCAACAGATCATAATGCTTGCCTGCTTCTCTCAAAAACAAACGGATATCGGCAGCCGATAAAGATTCGGCTGACACAGAATCGCCGGAACCGGTCAATATATCGATGCCCGTAACCGGATCCTGCTGCACCACACTGCGCAAATGTGTTTCCGTCATTTCATTCAATACCGGCTGCAGATGCAGAATCGAGCGTGCAGACGCAATTCCTGTGAATGATTCGATTCCTCCTGCCGGCACATCCATGTCGACCAGCAGCACCCGGGCATGAAACATGCGGCGGACCATGCCTGCAAAGGTGGAAGCGATCAGACTCGTTCCGCTGCCCCCTTTTGCACTGAAGAAAAATTGCAGCGGCGGCAGCTGGTTGCGTTTGGGAATCTGGCGAAATAACTGTTGGGAAGGTTTTCCTATCAATACACTGCGTTTGGGCGGAATTGCGGGCGGAAGTTGAAATGATGGATCAGGCGAAGAATGATCTGCGGAGCGAGGAGCCGTCCCCTCAGCAGGAGGATCATTGGAAGAACGATGCAGAAACGAAATTTGAATTCGCGCCATTGAATCCCTCCTATCGAAGAAGGCCGACAACAGGATGCTTTAAGACTCGAATCTGGTGAGAGAAATTTTGCATAAAGATTAATTTTTGCGCGTCTTCCATGGAAAGTTCGACACCGATGGCCCGTTGTCGTTCTTTGTCTGACAAGACGCGACCAATCGGCACATTCTCCAGCAATAGTTTGGTTACCGGTTTCTCCTCTTCTTGCAAGGAGACCACAATATCGACATGATCAGTGGCGTCAAGAGGTTCGTCAAATAGTACCCGTTCCGACTGGGTCAAATTGACCAATCGGAGAGAATCTCCCGTTGCCGGGATTTTTTTCAGCATCGTTTTTGTCATGAAATCACCTTTCTGAATCGGAATTAACGAGATCTGCCCTGCTGCTTCTGCGGGTGTTCCGACGGCGGAAGGAACTGCGAATTGTCCGGGGACTTCAATGGTTTCCAGCATGTCGGGGGTAATCGGTGTTTTCGGAGGAATTGCCTGCTTCGCAACGACCACCTGCACCCGTTCTCCATATTGCCGATCGATGCTCCGCAGTTTTTGCAGCAACAGAAACCCGGCCAGCCCGGCAAATACAATCGACAAGGCAAACATCAGAAGAAAATTTCGCTTTGCTTCGTTCATCGCATCACCTCGAAAAAATAATACTCTATACTAGCTGTATAATTCATTATTATAGTAGATGATTGTGAATTTTCCTAGACCTTTTTGCAAAAAAATTTGCGGACGCCGACTTCTCTCACTATTTCCTGTAATAGATCCAATTTCCTTTTTGCAATTGCCGTTCCAACCATCTGCGCAGCACCCTCTTGATCGGCTCCCGTGTTATCGGGAGGAGCAGCAGCAACCCCATCGCGTCGGTAACAAACCCCGGGGTTAAAAGCAGCATCCCGCCGATCAGCACACTGATGCCATCGAGCAAAGAATCGCCCGGCGGCCTGCCCATCGACAATTCCATCTGCATCCGCTGCCAGGTGATGCGGCCTTGCGTTTTGGCCAGATAAGCGCCCAGAGCGCTCGTCAGAAGAATGAGCAGGATGGTTGTCCAACCGCCGATGACTTTTCCCACCTGAATCAAGACGTAGATTTCAACAATCGGAACGACAATAAACAAGAGCAGCAATAAGCGGAACAACCGATTCACCCCCTGAACCATTCCATAATCTTTTGATCCATATCAGGCAGTACTTTCCGCAGCAGAACCGGCTTCATATCCTGATTCACCCATGCGTGTACGGTGTATCCGTCCACCAACAGCTGGCGGTCTGCCTCCCGCAGGATTTGATATTCAAATTTCACCTTGACACGCGCTTCAACCAAACTGGTGCGAACCATGATCAAATCATCGTACCTTGCAGGTGCATGATAAAACGCCCGAGCTTCAATCACCGGCAGGAGAATCCCTTTTCTTTCCGTTTCCCGGTACGGAATTCCCGCTTGCCGCATCATCTCCGTGCGGCCAATTTCAAACCAGTTCAGATAATTGCCGTGATAAACCACTTGCATGGCATCCGTTTCCGAATAGCGAACGCGCAGTTGCGTTTCCGTTTCCAGTCGACTCTTCTCCAATCGGCTCTCCCCTTTGTCTGGCGCTTATATATTACAGCTATTATAACTCAACTTTCGCAGGGCGAAATAGACAGGTACACCTTGATATAGCTGGGTAATCCCGCAAACCATTGTTGGAGTTGCTTTTTTATGATTCCTT
>JAGVBM010000139.1 GCA_020059765.1 Bacillota bacterium | reverse complement strand
TTCTTCAGAATATCAAGGCCCGCTTGTGCCGCGAGCGGCTGCGACGTGGCCACCATGCCGTTCTTGGCGTACACGCTCATCCGGCGTGAAGCGTACGGATAATACAATGCATCATTCTTCATTGACTGAATCCCCTTTCATGCACCCTCAAATCATGCCATGGAACTGGACAATACCAATCCCCCGTATACAAATGCCGCGACAATCACCAGCGCCGGATGCATCTTCCCTTTTGTCAGCGCCCATAATGACACTCCCGCAATTCCCACTGACTGCCAAATGCCGATCGAACCAATCGACACTTTTCCCATTTCCCAAGTCAGGAGCAGCATCATGACCGCAATCACCGGTTGCACCATCAAGGTCATTCCGCGCACCACATTCGACTGGCGATAATGGTTGAGAATCCGCAGCAATACGATCAGGGCGACGGCAGAAGGCACTACGGTCGCCAAAATGGCTGCGGCGAATCCCGCCCAGCCGTCCACCTGATAGCCGACGAACGCAGCGATCTTGGTCGCAATCGGACCCGGCAGCGCGTTTCCAACGGCCAAGACATCGGCAAACTGTTCATTGGTCAGCCAGCCGTAGTGATTGACGATTTCCTCCTGCATTAACGGAATGGAGGCCGGACCCCCGCCATATCCCAAGACGTTGGCTACAAAAAAACCCCAAAACAGATCCCATAACGTCATGAGGAAGCTCCTTTCTTATCCGCATGTGACGAGTTGCGTTTGACGACTGCGGATAAATGAACGGTCCCGTATGCCAAAAAAACGGCCACCACAATTCCAGGATGAATGTTCAGAACCGACAGCAAGAGAAACGCCAAGATTCCAAAGGCAATGCCGAACACTTTGCCGAGACCTTTCCATGCCCGCTCCGCGAATTCATATGTCATTTGGCCTAACATGACGGCAATCACCGGCCGAACCGCCGCGATCATGCCCGCCACGACGGGTGAATGACGCAAAGCGTAAAGCAAGCCCAACAGCGCGACCATCGCCACACTGGTAGGCATGATATGTGCCAATACGGCTGTGATCGCACCCGGAACTCCTTTTTGATGATATCCCAGATAGGCTGCCATTTTCGGAGCAATCGGACCTGGAAGCGCATTCCCGAGAGCCAATATTTCTCCAAACTCATCATCTTCCATCCAACTGTACCTTGTAACAGCTTCGTATCGAATCAGCGGAATCACCGATGGTCCTCCGCCGTACCCCAGAATCCCCGTACGCACCATCGCCAACAAGAGTTCTTGGTAAGATCCCTGCCTCCCTGCCAAAATGCTCACCTTCTTTATAGTTTCATGCCCATTCGGCTCTTGTATCGTTTGAGCAGCATCTGTGTTTCTACCCGCACAATCCCCGGCATGGTATACAACTTTTCTAGCAAAAACTTCTCCATGTCCTGGTTATTCAAGAAAATACCGTGCATGTGCAGCGTGCTTGGACCCGTCATATGATACAGGCTGGTGACAGCCGGCTCTTTGGCCAATTTTTCAGCCACTTCATCCAGATAGGGAGGTTCGATGTCCACATTGAAAAATGCGGACACCTGCATCCCAATCTTGACAGGGTTGATAACCACGGTAAACCGTTCAATCACACCCGCATCAATCAAAGCACTGATGCGGGACTGCACGGCCACCCGGGAAAGTCCGATCCGTTTGCCGAGATCCGTATAGGAAATCCGGCTGTTCTCGTGCAAGGCCGTGATAATTTGCCGATCGAGATCATCCAAATCCAAAGATGGAATTTCATTCGATTCCGAGTAAACGTAAACCAATGAAGCATCCCGCCTTCCAATCGTTTGCTTCTATTCTACCGTTTTAATTTCGGATCCAACACTTCCCGAATGCCGTCGCCCAACAGATTAAATCCGAGTACTACCAAGAAGATTGCAATTCCCGGCCAGAAAGCCAACATCGGATTGATGTTCAGATACCCTTGGGCGATATTGAGCATGGAACCCCAACTGGGCTGTTCCGGTCGGGCGCCGAGTCCCAGATAGGACAATCCCGCTTCCGCAATAATCGCAGCCGCCATCGCCAACGTGATCTGCACCAGAATCGGCCCCATGGAATTGGGCAGCACGTGCTGGAACATAATCCGCCAGTCACTGGCGCCAATTGCTTTGGCCGCGTGTACGTATTCCTGATTGCGCACCGTTAAGACTTGCGCTCGGGTAATGCGGATAAATGACGGCAAGAACCCGATGCCTATCGCAATCATCGCATTGTAGAAACCGCCCCCCAACGCCGCAGCCATTGCCAAGGCAAGGATCAGCGAAGGGAACGCCTGCATCGCATCGACAATCCGCATGACCACCCACTCATCCCAGAAGCCGCGGAAATATCCGGTGATCAGCCCGATGGGAACCCCGATCAGCACGGCAATACCGACGGAGATAACGGCTGCCTGAATCGACAACCGGGCACCGTAGACCAAGCGGGAAAACGTATCCCGTCCCAGGTCGTCTGTTCCCAGAAAATGTCCGTTTCCGGGAGATTGCAAAACAGCGGTGTAGTCTTGATCAAAGATCGGATCATGGGTGGCAATCACTGGCGCAAATATCGCTGTCAATGCCAATACCCCAATGATAATGGCGCCGATCACGGCCAGCTTGTTGCGGGCGAAGCGCCGCAATAATTTGACCCACTCCCGATTGCGTCCTGCAGGAGCCGCAAGTGAATTAAGATTCGGATCTTGTACCGCATTGACCGGTTGGCTCATGATTCGGCCCCCTTTCCGACCTTAATCCGAGGATCGATCAGGGCATACAGAATGTCGACCGTCAGGTTGACGACCACTACCATTAATGCGGATACGAGGATGGCCCCCTGCACCGTGACAAAGTCCCGGTTATAAATGGATTCGACGATCAGCTTGCCGAATCCTGGAATCGAGAATATCGATTCGGTAATCACAAGGCCGCCCAACAGTCCGGCTACGATCAGTCCACTGGTGGTGACAACCGGCACCAATGCGTTTTTCAGAGCGTGACGCAGAACGACGACCCTTTCCTTCAGTCCTTTCGAATACGCCGTCCGAATGTAATCCGCATGCATCACTTCGAGCAAACTGCTGCGCAGCATCCGCATCAGGATCGCCGATTCCCGCAGACCCGTCGCCACCATCGGCATTATCATCGCCGCCAGATTCGCCGTCGGATTCTCAAAGAACGGCACATATCCGGAAGCCGGAAGCCATCCCAATTTGACGGCAAACAATACGATAAACATCATGCCGAGCCAGAAGTGCGGAATCGACATGCCTCCGAGAGCAAATGTCGTACTTACATAATCGGTCCAGCTTCCCGGACGCGTCGCCGACAAAATTCCGGCGGGCACCGCGATCAGAACCGCCACCAGGAATGTCCCGATGGTTAATTCCAATGTGGCCGGCAAACGCTGCATGATTATCTCCGACACCGGAGAATGGTCAACGAGCGAACGTCCCAGATCTCCCTGCAGCACTCCACCCAACCAAACGAGGTATTGAATCACGATCGGTTTGTTTAACCCCAATTCTTCACGCAGTGCCGCGACCGCTTCCGGTGTCGCCTCCTGTCCGAGCATCACGGTCGCCGGGTCGCCGGGCAGTAAATGCATCAAGGAAAATACCATGATGGTGACTAGGAGAACAACCGGAATTGCCAGCAGCAACCGCCTGACCAAAAATGACATGTTCACTCACTCCCTCTCCAAACTATGCTTGATCTGCGCTCCGATCATCTCGGGCGCCATCACTCTGCTGTGTGTTCATGCGGATTCGATGTCAAAATGATTGTGAAATGATTTGCGTATCCTCGAATATTTCCCTCACTTCATCGAATCGAAAGTAAAATGTTTTATATGCTTTCGTTTTGTTTTACTATACGGCAAACTTATTTCCAAATCAATCAGAAAATTTGTACTTGACTTAACATATAGTTTCTGCGAAATTTTAAATAAATTACAATAGACTCTACGCAGGATAATGTCACAGATTTGCACAGTATCCTGTCGCATGAGTTGACGGCGGGGGGTTTTTCATGTGGGGAATCTGCTTGAAATTCAAGGTCTAAAAACCTATTTTTACAGTGACGGCCGGGTAATTCCCGCTGTTGACGGCGTCGATATCTCCTTGCGCAAGGGTGAAACCCTTGGCATCGTCGGGGAATCCGGTTCCGGGAAAAGTGTCACGTCGCTTTCCGTCATGCGATTGCTTCCGAAAACGGGCTCCCGCATCGAGGACGGTCAAATTCTTTACAAGGGAAACAGTCTGCTGCAGCTGTCCGAAAATGAAATGCGGGACATTCGCGGCAACGAGATTGCGATGATCTTTCAGGAACCTATGACATCTCTGAATCCGGTTTACACAGTAGGTCAACAGTTGACCGAAACCGTTATGCTGCATCGCGGATACTCGAAAAAAGAAGCGCGGGAACACGCGATTGAGATGTTGAAGAAAGTTCATATTCCCCGCGCGGAAAAAATCGTCGATGAATACCCGCATCAATTGTCCGGCGGTATGCGGCAGCGCGTGATGATCGCCATGGCGATGTCGTGTGATCCCGAGCTGCTGATCGCAGACGAGCCTACAACGGCGCTGGACGTCACGATTCAGGCGCAGATTCTTGATTTGATGCGGGAACTTCGCAATACGCAAGGAACTTCGATTTTGCTGATTACCCATGACCTTGGCGTCGTTGCGGAAATGTGCGACCGGGTGGTGGTTATGTACGCCGGACAGGTCGTTGAGCAGGCGGATGTATTCACTCTCTTTGAGCGTCCCAGCCACCCCTACACACAAGGGCTCATGAAATCCATGCCGAAGGTAGATCAGGATCTCGACCGGCTGGATTCAATTCCGGGCAACGTTCCATTGCCGGGCACGATTAAGCAAGGCTGCCGGTTTGCCTCCCGCTGTCCCTTTGTGGAGGAGAAATGTCTGGCAGAAGAACCGCCGCTGTACACATTGCAGGACGGTCAGCAAAGCAGATGCTGGTTGCACGCTGACGCTGCAGGCAAGGAGGTTGCCGGTGCATGAATACATTGCTGGAAGTCAAAGGACTTAAAAAGTATTTTCCGATTCGGGCCGGCCTGCTCGGCAAAACGCAAGGTTTCGTCAAAGCGGTCGACGACGTCTCTTTTACGGTTCATGAAGGGGAAACCCTTGGCATCGTAGGGGAATCCGGTTGCGGAAAGTCCACCACGGGACGTTCCATCATTCGTTTGCTGGAACCAACCGCTGGCGATGTAGTTTTCAAAGGTCAGAATTTAACCGGTCTGAAAGGCGAGGAATTGCGAAAGATGCGCCGGGATTTGCAAATCGTCTTTCAGGATCCCTATGCATCGCTGAACCCGCGCATGACGGTCGGTGCGATATTGGAAGAACCCTTAAAGATTCACGGGCTTGCGGGCACCACCGAACGAAGGCAACGAGTCAAGGACTTGCTGGACATCGTGGGACTTACCGAACATCATTACAACCGGTATCCCCATGAATTTTCCGGCGGCCAGCGGCAGCGGATCGGCATCGCGCGCGCGTTGATCACCAAACCGAAACTGATTGTCGCCGACGAACCGGTGTCCGCCTTGGATGTTTCGATTCAATCCCAGATTCTCAATTTGATGAAAGATCTGCAAGAACAGTTCCAATTGACTTATATCTTTATCTCTCACGATTTATCGGTTGTCCGTCATATCAGCGACCGTGTGGGAGTTATGTATCTGGGACGCATGGTCGAATTGGCGCCCAAGCATGAATTGTATGACAATCCGCAGCATCCTTATACGCAGGCACTGCTGTCAGCTGTTCCTCATCCGGATCCGAGGGAAGTCCGGGAACGGATCATCCTTTCCGGCGACGTGCCCAGTCCGGCCAATCCGCCGACCGGTTGCGCTTTCCATACCCGTTGTCACGCCTGCATGGAAATCTGCAAAACAGACCGTCCGGAACTGAAACAAACCACCGAGGGACACTGGGTCGCTTGTCACTTATATTAATCCCGTACAGTTGAAAGTGTAATGCCGCCGTTGCATTCCATCTGGAATGAGCGGCGGCTTTTCTTATGATTGATGATTAAAACCCCGGACGCATGATGCTTCCGGGGTTTCGCATGCCTGTTGATTCGTTCTTTATTCCTTCCAGAGATTCGCGGTGCGAATCAGGCCGTCCGGCACATAGGTAAAGCCTTTGACAGCCGTCGAGAAGCCGAGCAAGTTCGATTCGTGGTACAGATACACATAAGGAACTTCATCGTTCAAAATCTTCATGATTTCGTCATACAGTGCCTTCCGCTTGGCAGTATCCGTCTCCGTGCGCGCTTTGTTCAGCAGATCGTCCACCTTCGGATTGGAATAAGCCGGATAGTTGTTGTACTCCTTGCTAACCGAGAACTGATAGATGTTCTGGTCTGGATCGGGACGTCCGCTCCATCCCAACTGCATCGCTTCAAATCCGTGATTCTTGCCTTTTTCAAGGATTTGGCCGAATTCCAGTTTCTCCAGCTTCACTTCAATTCCTGCCGGTTTCAGCATGCCCTGCACCAACTGTCCCAACTGCTGGTTGGCAGGCGAGGTGCTAATGATCAAGGTAAAGGAGAAGCCGTCCGGTTTGCCTGCTTTCGCCAGCAATTCTTTTGCCTTCGCCACGTCCGGTTTTTGGTACTTGTCGCTGTCACCGTAAGCAAAATGGCTCGGTGTGAACGGAGAGTGGGCCGGCGCTCCGACTCCATCCAAAAGAACCTTAACCAGCGCCTCCCGGTCAATCAGCAGGTCGACAGCTTGACGCAGTTCTTTTTTGTCAAATGGCGGTTTCGTCACGTTCAGGTGCAGCCCCTGGAAAGCGAAACCCAGTTCGTTGACCACTTTGACTTTCGAATCGTTCTTGAGACCCGCAATTTCTTTTTCCGGGAATTTATTTGAAATATCGATTTGTCCGCTCTTCAAATTGACGAAAGCGACGTTTTTGTCATTGATCACTTTATAAGTGACCGAGTCAAGCTTGGGAAGACCCTTTTGCCAATAGTCGGGGTTTTTGACAAGCGTGATATGATCACCCTTGACCCGCTCTTTAAACTTGAAAGGTCCCGTACCCACCGGATTGTTGAGGAAATCCTCGCCGTATTTTTTCACTGCCGCAGGCGATACCATCATGCCGGCGCGGTCAGTCAACACCGACAGGAAGGGAGCAAACGGACTTTTCAGCTCGACTTTCAGAGTGTAAGGATCTACCGCAGTAACCTTGTCGATGGCAGCCAATTCGGATTTGCGAGGGGATGCTTTATCCAAGTTTCGTTCAAAGTTGAACTTGGCCGCCTCCGCATTGAAATCGGTGCCGTCATGGAATTTGACGCCTTGCCGCAGTTTGAATGTGTAGATCTTTTTGTCGTCGGAGATTGTCCAACTTTCTGCCAGCATCGGTTCAAGCGTACCATCCGGTTTCAGATCGATCAGTTTGTCATACAGGCTTGCGTACACTTGCCGGTCAATCAATGCACTCGACAAAGACGGATCCATTTTCGGCGGGTCCGCATCAAGTGAGATGTTCAGATTTCCTCCTGTTTTCGGAGCACCGTTTCCGTCGTTGGCAGCAGGTTTGTTTGCTGCGCCACCGCATCCGGCCAACACGAGTGAACTTGCAAAAATCAATGTCAGCCCCCAATGAAGTTTCTTCATAGATGCCATTTCCCCCTTTTTTCATACGTTTCGAAAGCAAATAGCATGTAATCCATACCATTTTGTATAAATATACGATACTTTTATTGCAAGATCAATCAGAAAATTATGTTTTGTAAAACTAAGTGAAAGTTGAAATTATTCTTATCTCCGATAAAACAGAAAAACCCTTCCGTCGTTGCAGACGAAAGGGTCTGTCTGGAGCTATTAATTCAAATATTCGTATCCCGGCAGCGTGAGGAAGTCGACAAAATCATCGCTGGTTGTCATCTTCGCAAACAATTCGGTTGCCGTTTCAAACTTGCCGTTGTTGTAACGGTCTTCCCCGATGGTTTGTTTAATCTTTTGCAGTTCTTCTGCAAGCAGTTGGTTGAACAGTTCGACCGTTACCTTCCGTCCGTCTTCCAGGATCCCTTTCGGGTGATGCAGCCATTGCCATAATTGGGTACGGGAAATTTCAGCGGTTGCAGCATCTTCCATTAAGTTGAAGATCGGCACTGCTCCGGAACCGCGCAGCCAAGCTTCGGTATACTGCACACCGACGCTGATATTGTTGCGCAAACCGGCTTCCGAAATCGTTCCTTGCGGAACTTCCAGCAGTTGGGCGGCGGTTACTTGCACATCATCCCGCTTATTGTCCACCTGATTGGATTGCGGCATAATGCGGTCAAACACTTCCAAAGCGACTGGCACCAGACCCGGATGGGCCACCCATGTTCCGTCATGTCCATCGTTTGCTTCCCGCTCTTTGTCGGCGCGAACTTTTGCATATGCTTCTTCGTTTGCCACCGGGTCGTTTTTGACCGGAATTTGGGCAGCCATACCGCCAATTGCAAATGCATTGCGCTTGTGGCAGGTTTTAATAGTCAACAACGAATAAGAGCGCATAAACGGAACTGTCATGCTAACCTGGGAACGATCCGGCAAAATGACATTCGGCTGATTGCGAAGTTTCTTGATGTAGCTGAAAATATAGTCCCAACGGCCACAGTTCATGCCGGCCATATGTTCGCGCAGTTCGTACAAAATTTCATCCATTTCAAAGGATGCGAGAATCGTTTCCACCAATACGGTGGCTTTGATCGTTCCTTGCGGAATGCCGAGTTCATTTTGGGCGAATACGAATACGTCATTCCACAGGCGCGCTTCCAGGTGGCTTTCCATCTTCGGCAGATAGAAATAAGGACCGGAGCCGTTTGCAATCAATTGTTTGGCATTATGGAAGAAGTAAAGTCCGAAATCGAACAGGCTGCCCGACATTTTCTCGCCGTCCACCAACACGTGTTTTTCGTCCAGATGCCAGCCGCGAGGACGAACAATCAAGACGGCAATTTCTTCCTTCAGTGCGTATGCTTTGCCTTCCTGGCTGACATAATCGATTTGCCGGCGAATTGCATCCCGCATGTTGATCTGACCCAGGATGGAGTTTTCCCAAGTCGGCGAGTTTGCGTCTTCAAAGTCGGCCATAAATACTTTTGCGCCGGAGTTCAACGCATTGATCACCATTTTCCGATCGCTGGTCGGACCGGTAATTTCCACCCGGCGATCCTGCAGATCTTGCGGAATCGGGGCGACTGTCCAATCCCCGCTGCGAATATGTTCCGTTTCCGGCAGAAAATCGGGCAATTTGCCTGCATCGATTTCCTTCTGCCGTTCGACTCGTTTCTGCAACAGTTCCAAGCGGGTTTTGTTGAAGTTGCGCTGTAGTTTTACCACAAATTCAAGTGCTTCCGACGTCAAAATCTCTACAAATTCAGGGGTTACATTTCCGAGAATTTGTACGCCTTCCGGATATTTTTGACTCATCTTACTTCCTCCCTCCACTTTGTTCCGTATGGCGGAACCGTGTTCTAATATTTTAATCATAACATTAAGCGCTTTCATCGTAAACAAATTTTTCTGTACGATCCGATGTTGCAAGACCATTTGCTTATTTGGTATCTTCATGATATCTGCATTTGAATGGAAACATGCTTGCTTTTTACTCGCATGATACGAAGGAAGGTTTACACTCATGGAAGATGGCCTCAAATCAGTCGAACGCGCCTTTCAGATTCTTGAACGAGTCAGTCTCTCCAAAAACGGGATTGGCGTCACCGAATTGGCGACTGAATTGAACATGTATAAAAGCACGATTCATCGTGTCCTGACAACCCTGGCCCGGCTCGGTTACGTAGAGCAGAATTCCGAAAGCGGCCGTTACAAGCTTGGCTACAAACTGCTGGACATTTCTTCCCGTTTGTTGGACAGCATCGACGTGCGGCGGGAGGCATTGCCCTTCTTGCAAGAACTGGCGGATGAAACGAATGAAGTCGTGCATCTTGTCGTTTTGAACAAAGGTGAGGTTGTTTACATTGAAAAGGTTGAAGGTTCCGAGACGATTCGCATGCACAGCCGCGTCGGCAACCGCGCGCCTGTTCACTGCACCGGTGTAGGCAAAGCGATTCTCGCCTATTTGCCTGAACAGGAGGTGCGTGAAATTATCCATCATTACGGGTTGCAGCCCCATACTCCTTATACGTTGTCCAATCTGCAGGATCTTTTGGAGAATTTGGAGCAAATCCGGCAGCGGGGGTACGCCCTTGACTTGGAGGAAAACGAAATCGGAATTTCTTGCATTGCCGTCCCGATCTGGGATTATACGGGCGCCGTGGTCGCCTCCATTTCGGTATCCGGTCCGACGACTCGAATGCAGCCCGAACGTCTGGAAGGGTTAGCGGACAAGACTCGCGATGTGGGGCTGCGAATCTCACAGCGACTCGGTTATCGTCCCTGATAAACGAAAGCTCATCCTGTTACAGGATGAGCTTTCCCTTTTTTGTTTTTTTCATGCAATGCCCAGTTTTTTTGCTTAGCCGACTTTCGCAACTCCTTGCTGCAGCAAATACATCTTGTGGTACAGTCCCTGTTTCGCCAACAGTTCTTGGTGGGTTCCCCGTTCGACAATTTCCCCCCTGTGCAGAACAAGAATCAAATCAGCGTCCTGAATGGTGGACAGACGATGGGCGATGGCAATCGTCGTTCGTCCTTGCCGCATTTTGTCCAGGGCGGTTTGGATCGCCTCTTCCGTCTGCGTATCGACGTTGGCCGTTGCTTCATCGAGCACCAGGATCTTCGGCTGCAGCGCCATGGTTCTGGCAAAAGCCAACAACTGCCGCTGTCCGCTGGAAAAAGTAGCCCCCCGCTCGCCGACCGGTTCGTCATATCCCTGCGGCAGTTCACGAATAAAACTGTCCGCTTGCACAAAGCGCGCCGCTTCCATGGTTTGTTCATCGGTGACCTGTTGATTGTGCAAGCGGATATTATGCTTGACATCACCGACGAAGAGGAACGGATCCTGCAGCACCAGGCCGATTTTATTCCGGAGTTCATCGTTGTCATAGGTTTCCAGAGGAGCCCCGTCAATTCGAATCTCCCCCTGATCGATGGGATAGAAACGCATCAGCAGGTTGATGATGGAACTCTTTCCGCTGCCGGTATGACCGACCAAGGCCACCGTTTGCCCCGGTTCAGCTGTAAAACTGATGTTTTTGAGAACCGGCGTATGGCCGTCATACGAAAACGTCACATTTCGAAACTCGATTCGCCCTTCCACAATGGCTGGACGGTCTGTTCCCTGTTTCACGGG
>JAGVBM010000299.1 GCA_020059765.1 Bacillota bacterium | reverse complement strand
GCGGCGCATTGTGCAAGTGCAAGGAGTAAGGATAAACGGGGCACCTGTTTATCTGACCTCCCGTTTGAAAACCGGGGATTTACTGCAATTGTGGGTCGATGCGGAACAATCGGACACCATTCTGCCGGAACCGATTCCCGTTCCTGTTGTACACGAAGATGCGTCTGTCTTGGTTGTCAATAAGCCGGCGGGACTTGTTGTGCATCCTGCGAAGGGACATTATACGGGGACGCTGGCCAACGGAGTCGTTCATCATTGGCGGCAGATTGGAATTCGTGCAAAGTTTCGTCCGGTTCACCGGCTTGATCAATTTACGTCCGGACTGTTGGTGATTGCGAAAGATCCCTTTGCTCATTCCAAACTGACTGAACGATTAAAACGGCGGCTCTTGATCAGGGAGTACCTGGCAGTCGTGCACGGCGTCATCCCGACAGAAGAAATGACGATTGAAGAACCTATCGGTTTGCCGGAAGCGGGTACGAACAAACGGATCGTGCACGCTGCCGGCAAGTCGGCGGTCACCCGTTTGAGGGTAGTCGAGCGTTTGCCGACTGCAACCATTGTCAGGCTGCGGTTGGAAACGGGAAGAACGCACCAGATTCGCGTTCACATGGAATGGTTGGGGCATCCCTTGTTTGGCGATCCGCTGTACGGGATCGGCAAACCGGACGGAATCGACCGACAAGCACTGCATGCGATTCGATTGGGTTTCCAGCATCCACAAACCGATGAATCGATGGAATGGACGGCGGAAATTCCTTGTGACATGCAGAATTTGATACAGAGACTCAGGTAGTGCCACAGGACGCCAGTTTGTTTCGCAAAAAAGCAGCTGTCCTCTGAAAAAGGTTGAGCAATCGAATTGACGTTACAAATTTTTCTGCTGTAGAATAACGATATCGCGAAAGGTGTTGCGGCTGCGACACCTTTTTCTTTCGAGGAGCGGGTATGCATGTTACAGTTGTTGCTTGTGTTGGGGACCGTGTATGTTTTGTACAAATGGGGCGTCAGGGAAATGATCCGCTCCCGTTTGACGAAGAGTCGGGTGTATGATCGTGTTTCCTATCTGATTTTTTTGGCGGCAGGGAGTACGCTGGCGCTGTTCCTTAGTTTCCACTATGTTTTCCCTTTTCTTGGTACTTGGTCGATCTGGACGCAAAGTTTGCTGCCGACCATCACCGGAATTTGGCTGGGTGAATTTCTCTACGCGCGCAATTTGGCGATTACCTTGCGCATGCTCAAACAACTCCGCAAGAAGGGGGGACAGACGAATGAGTGAATTACTGGATTATCAACAGGTTTTGCTCGATTTGCTGGAAACTCCCGGTGTACCAGGATATGAGAGGGAAATCTCGGACAAGTTGGAGTCGTTGTTTCGTCATTTTACCGACCGGGTTCACCGCGATAAACTGGGAAATCTGATCGCGTTTGTACAGGGCGAAGGAAACGAACCGCGTCCGAAAATTATGGTGGCCACCCATATGGACGAAATTGGTCTGATTGTCAACCAGATTGAAAAAGGCGGATTCTTGCGGTTTACCCAATTGGGCGGATTCGATCCCCGCACCCTGCTCGGGCAGGAAGTAATGGTGCACGGGCGTGAGAAATGCCTGGGCATCATCGGTTCCAAACCGCCCCATTTGTCCACGCCGGAAGAACGGGAAAAAGCGATTCCGATGCAGGATCTGTTTATCGATTTGGGGATGGGCGAAGAAACTGTCCGGAAATTGATCCGGGTTGGCGATGTGATTACTGTCGCTCGCAAGAGCATGCGCTTGCAAAATGGTTTTGTCGCAGGCAAGTCGCTCGACAATCGGGCGAGTATCGCCGCGTTGCTGGAAGGACTGCAAGAATTGAAACGGCTGCGTGTGCAAGCGGATGTGTACGCGGTGGCGACCGTCCAGGAAGAAGTCGGCACACGGGGCGCCATTACCAGTACATACGGAATTCATCCGGATATCGGCATTGCCGTCGATGTGGCCCATGCGAGCATGCCCGGCGTGGCAGCCGACTTGGGCATGAAGATGGACGGCGGTGCGGTGATTCATAACGGACCGAATATTCATCGGGATCTATACGCACGCTTCCGGGAAACGGCTGCTCGCGAAGGCATCCCGATTCAGATGCGTTGGCTGCAAGGACCGACGGCGACCGACGGATTTGCCATGCAAATTTCGCGGGAGGGAATTCCGACGGGCGTGCTTTCCATCCCCCTTCGGTATATGCATACTTCCGTGGAAACCGTATGCTATCGGGATGTGGAGCGGACGGGCAAACTGTTGGCCCATTTTATTGCGTCGGTTGACCGGACGTTTGTGGAGGGATTGTCATGCTACTTAAACGATTGACGGAAGCGATGGGCCCGTCCGGGTTTGAAGACGAAATTCGCCGGCTGATCTATGAAGAAGTCCGTCCTTACGCCGACCGAGTGTATACAGATCCGCTGGGCAGTCTGATTGTCGAAACGGGAGAATCCAAGCCAGGTCCTCGTGTCATGCTGTCTGCTCATATGGACGAAGTCAGTTTGATGATCGTTCATATCGAAGAAAATGGGCTGCTTAAATTTCGGCCGATTGGCGGCGTAGATCCGCGTATCCTTGTATCAAAACCGGTATCTGTAGGCAAACAAAAAATTGCAGGAGTGATCGGTGCCAAGGCGATTCACCTGCAAACCCAATCAGAACGGGAAAAACCGATCGGGCTTGACCAGATGTATATCGATATCGGCGCCCGCAGTAAAGAAGAGGCGGAAAAGGCGGTTTCTCCCGGGGACACGGCCGTATTCATGACAGAATATCAGGAAATCGGAGAACGCCGCGCGAAAGGAAAATCGTTTGATAACCGGGTCGGTTGCGGCGTGTTGATCGAAACTATCCGGAAAACCTTTGATATTCCGGTTATCTATGCGTTTACCGTGCAAGAAGAAATCGGTCTTCGCGGAGCGGGCCCTGTGGCGTACCGAGTAAACCCTGATATGGCTCTGATTCTGGAAGGCACGGTTTGTTTTGATGTGATCGACGCACCGGAACACGGAACAGGGACAGTGATGGGAAAAGGGCCTGCCATTTCGGTCATTGATTCTTCGACGATTGCCAACCGCAAGATGTTGGAACATTTGGTGCAAACGGCAGAATCGGCCAAGATACCCTGTCAATACAGACGTGTTTCAGGCGGAGGGAATGATGCGGGCCGCGTTCATCTTGCCCGGAACGGAATTCTGACAGGGGCCGTCTCGGTGCCAACCCGATATATCCACGCACCTTCCCAGATGATCAGTCTGGATGACTATGAGAATACGATTCGGCTTGTGGAAGCGTTTTTGCGAAGTGTGGAAAAAGGAGGCCTGCAAGTATGAAAGAATGGATCAGCAAGCTGGCGGTGGCATCAGGTCCTTCCGGCTCGGAAACTCACGTACGGGATATCCTGGCGGAACTGATTCAACCCTTTGCGGATGAATGGCATGTGGATGTGCTGGGAAATTTGATCGCTTTCAAGAAAGGCATTGCGAATACAGGTAAAACAGTGACGCTGTCGGCCAACATGGACGAACCGGGGATCATGGCGCTGCATGTAGAGGCCAACGGGTTTGTCAGGATCGTGCCGATCGGAGACATTTCAGTCGCCGGACTGATTGGCGAACGGGTCCGGTTTGTCAATCGGGTTTGGGGCGTTGTCGGTGTGGAAGCCGGCAAGTCCTTGAAAGATGTCACGTTTGCCGATTTATTTGTCGACATTGGGGCCGAATCGAAAGCGGACGCTGAGTCTCTCATTCCCGTTGGGACGGCGGGAGTCATTGACAGAGGATCATTCGAACTCGGGGAGTTTCGCCTCGCCGGCAAAGCTCTCAGCAGTCGAGTGGGATGTGCGGTTTTGGTCGATGTTTTGCGAAAACTGGAAGCTTATCCGCACGATTTGCAAATTGTCTTCTCTGTGCAAAAAGAACCGGGTTCTCGCGGCATCAAGCCGGCCGCGTTTCAGTCGGAGGCCGATTTTGCATTGACGGTGGGAAGTGCGAAAGCGGGAGACACACCCAAGGCGGAGCGCAGCAATCTCGTCCTCGGGAAAGGACCGGCAATC
Source organism: Bacillota bacterium (assembly GCA_020059765.1). Taxonomy (GTDB): domain Bacteria; phylum Bacillota; class Bacilli; order Tumebacillales; family Effusibacillaceae; genus Effusibacillus. The sequence goes on along the minus strand of JAGVBM010000299.1, from coordinate 4,699 downwards.
AAAATCATGGACAGAGGCATCATTGTTCCGCCGTTTATCAAGGACATGCTGATGGAAACGGCAGAGCAGCATCAACTTCCGTATCAACTGGAGGTATCGGCGGATCAGGCCAGCGATGCGGGTGCCATCCTGCTTTCACGTGACGGAATTCCTGTCGGTGCCGTTTCCGTTCCAGTACGCTATTTGTCTACCCCGTCGCAAGTTGTGGACTTGCGGGATGTGGAGCATGCATCCCGTCTGGTATTGGAAACGCTTCGCCGGTATCACACGACTTGACGCTCAAATTTTACGCTCAAATTTTCTTTGAGCGTTTTTTCATTTTCGTGTTTTTTCATTGTTTTCTGGCGATATCTCATTTATAATGTTTTAAACACTTAATCGCTGTACAGTGTGAAAGCGAGAAACAAAAGGATGAACACGGGGAAGTGCCCCCGTTGCAAGTGATAGGAGTGAGGGGGAACCTTATGTTGCGTTATTTGACTGCAGGAGAATCACACGGACCACAGTTGACGGCAATAGTCGAAGGACTGCCGGCCAATCTCCCATTGTCGACAGAGAAGATCAACCATCAATTGTGGAGACGACAACAAGGATACGGGCGCGGCGGAAGAATGAAGATTGAAACAGACCAGGTTGCGATTGGCAGCGGGGTTCGTTTTGGTCATACACTGGGAACGCCAGTCACGTTAGTGGTTGCCAATCGGGATTGGAACAATTGGGAGAGCCGCATGTCCGTGCAAGGCGAACCGCCGTCAGATTTGGAAACGGTAACGAAACCGCGGCCCGGCCATGCGGATTTGGCGGGCGCGATCAAATACGATCAGCAGGACATTCGAAATGTACTGGAACGGGCCAGTGCCCGAAACACGGCGACATTGGTTGCCATCGGTTCTGCAGCCAGACAACTGCTGGAGCAGTTTGCCATTCATGTTTACAGTCATGTGGTGGAAATTGGCGGAATTCATGCAGGTGACGTTTCCGGCACGATCGAGGAAATTGCCGAACGGGCGGAACAATCGCAAGTACGTGTGGCGAATTCGGACAAAGAGGCGGAAATCATCGAATTGATCAAACGGACCCGAAAAGAGGGCAATTCCTTGGGTGGAGTGTTTGAGGTGATTGTAACGGGGGTGCCGATTGGACTCGGCTCTTATTCGATGCCGGATCGTCGGTTGGATAGCCGTTTGGCGGGAGCGTTGGTCGGCATTCAGGCGATCAAAGGCGTTGAAATCGGAATGGGATTTGCAGCGGCAAGACGACCAGGCTCGGAAGTGCATGACGAAATTTTTTACTCGAAAGAACAAGGATATTGGAGAGATTCAAACGGTGCAGGCGGAATTGAAGGCGGAATTTCAAACGGACAGCCCATCGTGGTGCGTGCTGCCATGAAGCCGATCCCCACTCTTTACCAACCTCTGCAAAGCGTGGATATGCAAACTAAAGAACCTTTTGCCGCGAGTATTGAACGATCGGATGTAGTGGCTGTGCCGGCAGCGGCCGTAGTGGGTGAAGCGGTTGCCGCCTGGGTCATTGCATCGGCGTTCCTTGAGAAATTCGGCGGCGATTCGCTGCAGGAGATTCAGGCGAACTATCAAAATTACATGTCGATGGTGGCAAAACGATGAGCATAGCGGCGAGAGAAGTGAGAGTGGAATTGGGGGAGCGCAGCTATTCGATTCTGATCGGCGACGGTTTGTTGCTGCAGACGGGCGAGCTTGCCAAGCAAGTGCACATTCCAACCGGTTCTGCCGTATTGTTGGTGACAGATGATCATGTGGCGGCAGCCGGTCATCTGGAACGGACACGAGCTTCCTTAGAGCGAGCCGGTTATCGGGTGACGGACATGGTGATTCGTGCCGGTGAATCCTCGAAAAATTACTCGGAAGCCGCAAAGGTGTTTGATCGTGCGTTCCAGGCGGGACTGGATCGGCAATCTGTCATTTTTGCACTGGGTGGAGGAGTTGTCGGTGACTTGGCGGGATTTGTCGCTGCGACTTATATGCGGGGAATCCGTTTCATTCAACTGCCGACCACAGTATTGGCCCATGACAGTTCGGTCGGCGGCAAAGTGGCTGTCAATCATCCGCAGGGTAAAAACATGATCGGTGCTTTTCATCAGCCGAAGCTGGTTGTTTACGATACTTCCAGTCTGCAGACTTTGCCTCTGCGGGAAGTGCGTTCCGGAATGGCGGAAGTGATCAAACACGGGATCATTTGGGATGTGGAATTTTTTTCCTGGTTCGAATTCCATCTGGATGATCTGCTGGCGCTGAAAACGGACGTCATCGGCGAAATGCTGGCTCGGTCGTGCGAAATTAAAGCGGCAGTCGTCGCAAAAGATGAAACGGAACAAAACCTGCGCGCGATTCTGAACTTTGGTCATACGTTGGGACATGCGATTGAGGCTTTGTCCCAGTATGGGACATACACCCATGGCGAAGCGGTCTCGATTGGCATGGTGTATGCAGCCGAACTTTCGTTTGCATTGGGACGATGTGACAGAATAACGGTGGAACGGATCCGCTCTCTGCTGATGAGGACAGGACTTCCGATCACCATTCCCGACAATCTGGACGCGAAGGACCTGTTGGAATCGATGAAACACGATAAGAAAGCCGCCGGCGGGAAATTGGCGTTTGTCCTGACATCCGGCATCGGTCACGTCGAGACTGTGAGCGATGTAACAGAAAAATGGATCGTGACTAAGCTGGCCGAGTTGAGGGGGAGCCAAGAATGATACGCGGCATTCGCGGAGCGACAACAGTCGAAGAGAACTCGGAAACGGAAATTTATCAGGCCACAAGGGAACTGTTGGATCAAATCATCTCTGTCAACAATGTGGAACCGGAAGATGTCGCATCTGTTTTCGCCACCCTGACCGATGATCTGAATGCGGCATTTCCAGCCTTGGCGATCCGAACCATTCCCGGTTGGGAACTTGTCCCCACCCTATGCGCCCGGGAAATTCCGGTACCGAACAGTATTGAAAAATGCATTCGCGTCTTGATTCACGTTGCAACGGAGCGTTCGCAGAACGACATCAAGCATGTCTATTTGCGGAGAGCAGCCGGGTTACGACCCGACCTGGCTGTACGCGACGAAAAGAAATCTTGACGCTTTCTGCAGCTCCAATGTACACTTTGGAAGAGATGAGATTCAGATTTGCTGCGGGGGACATCTCGCAGCAGCAGCAGAGCGGAGCCGAGAACAGCAGAGATTGGATTATTCCTTTCTGTTTTTTCAGGGTCAGAGCTGTGCTCTGGCCTTTTCCTGTTTTTGGAACTGTTTGAGCTGAGGAGAGTCATGAAGCCGAGAAAGGAGAGCTGAGAATGAAACCAATTTTGTCACGAATTATTGCGGGGAACCATCTGTCGATGGAGGAAGCGGAGCAAGTGATGGATCGAATTATGGAGGGCGAGGCAACCGTCTCACAAATTGCCGGTTTTTTGACCGCGCTGCGCATGAAGGGAGAAACGGTGGAGGAAATTGCCGGTCTGGTGCGCAGCATGCGCAAACATGCGGTATCTGGCATCATTGATGCACCGGATGTATTAGATACTTGCGGAACGGGCGGCAGCGGCATCTCAAAGTTCAATGTTTCCACTGCGGCCGCTTTCGTCACAGCAGCAGCGGGGATTCCGATCGCCAAACACGGCAATCGTGCGATCAGCGGAAAATCAGGAAGTGCTGACGTGCTGCAAGCATTAGGTGTCAATATTGAGCTGACTCCGGCCCATGCGAATGAGTGTTTGCGGGAAACCGGCATATGTTTCATGTTTGCCCCTTTATATCATCAATCGATGAAACATGCGATGATTCCTCGAAAAGAACTGGGATTTAAGACGGTGTTTAATATTTTGGGGCCGCTGACAAATCCGGCGGGCGCCAAACGTCAGGTGATCGGCGTATTTTCCCCTTTATTATTGGAAAAAGTCGCACAAGTCCTGCAACTGTTGGGGTCTGAACGAGTGATGGTCGTGCACGGTTCGGACGGTCTGGATGAAATCACGGTCACTGGCCCCACCCAGGTGGTCGAATTGAAGAAGAATCGGATCTTCCAATACGAAATTGATCCGAAGGAACTGGGACTTGGTGTATATGCAGCGGCAGATATGGAAGGTGGCGCTCCTGAACATAATGCCTCGATTATGCGAAACGTCCTGCTTGGGGAAAAAGGGGCCTACCGGGATGTTGTCGTCCTGAACGCCGCCGCAAGTATATATGTCTTCGGAAAAGCATCGTCATTGCAGGAAGGTGTTTCCATTGCGCAATCGATGATCGATTCGGGGAAAGCATACGCAACGCTGCAACGTTTGCTGGAAGTGTCCCATCGGCATGGAAAGGAGTTGGCGCCATGATTCTGGACCGGATTGTGCAAGTCAAGCAACAAGAAGTGGCCAGATTGCGCGAGACCCTTGATTGGCGGCGAGCCGAATCGGAGATGAAAAGCATGCCCGAGACGCTTGGATTCTCGGCTTTCCTGCGTTCAGCGGGCGAACCGTTGGCTCTGATTGCGGAAGTTAAGAAGGCCTCACCTTCCAAAGGCGTGATCCGGCCTGATTTCGACCCGGTTGCGATTGCAAAGCAATATGAAACCGCTGGAGCCAATGCGGTTTCCGTATTGACAGATGAGCAGTTTTTTCAGGGTAATCCCGATTATCTGCGGCAGATTCGGCAAGCCGTACGCCTTCCGCTGCTG
>JAGVBM010000110.1 GCA_020059765.1 Bacillota bacterium | reverse complement strand
AGCCGAGCCGGCGAAGAATCCGCTGCCGCCGTCCCTTTGGGGCTATAACAAAAACATTCAGGATTATGAATACAATCCGGAAAAAGCGAAGCAATTGTTGGCTGAAGCAGGGTTCCCGAACGGAATTGAAACGGAGCTTTGGGCAATGCCGGTAGCTCGTCCATACATGCCGCAACCGCAAAAAATTGCCGAAGCTCTCCAATCTGACCTTGGAAAAATCGGAATCAAAGCGAAAATCGTTTCTTTTGAATGGGCAACGTATCTGAAGAAAACGAAGAACGGCGAACATTCCATGGCATTGCTTGGATGGACGGGAGACAACGGTGACCCCGATAACTTCCTGTATGTCCTTCTCGATAAGAATAATGCCAATCCGCCGGCTGCCCAAAACATTTCGTTGTATAAAGGCGATCAAGTTCATGAACTGTTGTTGAAGGCACAAACCGTTTCCAATCAGTCCGAACGGACAAAACTTTACGAAGAAGCTCAGAAATTGATCCACGAAGATGCGCCGATGGTTCCGCTTGTCCATACAACCCCGTCTTTGGGTGCTTCCAAGACAGTAAAAGGTTATAAACCGCATCCGAAAGGTTCGGAAAGTTTGGTTGATGTTTCGATCGAAAAGTAAGTGACCGATTTGAGATCACGGGGTATGTGAATGTTGCATACCCCTTTTTTTCTCCTACGAACGAGGTGGTTAAGGGATGTTTTCTTACACAGTACGCCGTTTGCTGCAGTTGATTCCCGTCTTGATCGGGATGTCAATTATTGTTTTTTCCATCATACGAGCGATTCCCGGCGATCCGGCGTTAGTCATTCTCGGCGAACGTGCCACACCGGAAGCTGTACAGGAGCTGCGCCTCCAGTTAGGGTTGGACAAGCCAATTACAATTCAATATTTATCCTATGTGTATAACGTGCTGACCGGTGATCTGGGTAGTTCCTTACGGACGAAAGCTCCGATTATGGATGAATTGGGACCTTACCTGATGGCCACTATGGAGTTAACGTTTGTCAGTATTGTCATCGCAGTGGTTGTGGGTGTCAATGCAGGAATCATTGCAGCTTGGAAAAAAGCTTCCTGGTTTGACTATATTGCGATGTTGATTGCGCTGATAGGCGTCTCAATGCCAATCTTCTGGTTAGGTTTAATGGAACAATGGGTATTTGCTGAAAATCTGGGTCTTCTGCCCTCAACGGGCCGCATGAATCCCCGTGAACCAATTGAAGCGATAACGGGTCTGTACCTGTTGGATACATTATTAATCGGAAATTGGGATGGTTTTTGGGATGTACTGAAACATCTGATTCTTCCTGGAATTGCTTTGGGCACGATTCCGATGGCAATCATCGCGCGTATGACCCGTTCCAGCATGCTGGAAGTTATGAAGTCAGATTATGTTCGCACAGCTCGGGCGAAAGGTCTCTCTGAATTCTGGGTGATCTACAAACATGCATTGAAAAATGCTTTTGCTCCGGTCATGACCGTTATCGGTTTGCAGATCGGACAATTGCTGGGAGGAGCGGTCTTAACCGAGACGATATTCGGGTGGCCGGGTATTGGACGTTACATTTTTGATGCGATCTCGTTCCGTGATTATCCTGTGGTTCAGTCGGGGATTCTGGTGATCTCAGCGATTTTTGTGATGATCAATCTGATCGTTGATCTGTTATATGCATGGCTGGATCCTCGTATTCAATTCAAGTAAGGGGTGGATGAACAGATGAACCCAGCAATTCAGGTACATTCGGAAACAGTTCGCGGCATTCGCAAAGGTTCATCCCCGTGGACAGAAGCTTGGAAGCGTCTTCGCAAACAAAAATCAGCCTTGTTCGGGCTTGGAATGATTTTGTTCTTTGTTTTGACAGGACTTTTGGCAACAGTAATTGCTCCGGAGCCTTATGATGTCAATCATCCGATTTACAATCCGGAGAACGGCTTAAAGTCCCCCAGTTCAGAACATTGGTTTGGGACTGATGATTTGGGGCGTGACATTTTCAGCAGAATTCTTTTCGGAGCGCGTATCTCATTATGGGTAGGTTTTTTTTCGGTGGCAGGTTCAATTGTGATCGGTACTTTACTTGGACTGCTTGCGGGGTTTTATGGAAAATGGGTAGATACGATCATATCGCGCATCTTCGATATTATGCTTGCCTTTCCGAGTATCTTGCTGGCGATTGCCATTGTAACAGTCTTGGGGCCAAGTCTGTTTAACGCGCTGCTTGCAATTGCCATCATCAATATCCCTACATACGGGCGTTTGGTTCGTTCCCGGGTGTTGAGCGTCAAGGAAGAAGAATATATCACGGCGGCGCGGGTGATTGGCATGTCCGGTTCACGCATCTTGTTTCAACACGTACTGCCTAACTGTCTGGCACCGATTATTGTACAGGGCACTCTGGGCATCGCAACTGCCATTATTGAAGCGGCCGCATTAAGTTTCTTGGGACTGGGAGCACAGGCACCGCAACCGGAATGGGGGAAAATGCTATCCGACGCGCGACCTTATTTGACCACAGCGCCCTGGACGATGATTTTCCCGGGTGTGGCCATTATGCTGACTGTTCTCGGATTTAACCTGTTTGGAGACGGGGTGCGGGACGCTTTGGATCCAAAGTTGAAGCAGTAGAAGCAAAGAACAGTCGCAAGCAATGGCAGGTATGCTTCTGCCTGGCGGCTGCTCTTTTTCTTTGAGGGTATGCTTCAAATGTTTCTAATTGCTTGTTCCAGACGTGAGGTGCGGATCTTGTTTGAAAAAATATTGATCATCAGTGTATTCACCTTGATCATTCATTCGGTTGAGACGCTCTCTTATGCAGTCCGATTGGCCGGTGTCCGTACTGGAAAACTGGCGCTTTCCTTGTCGTTGTTCAATATGATCGTAATTATCGCTCGATTGGCGTATACGATACAAGCGCCGTTGACGGCGAGTTTGGTGGATGCGGCAAAAGTAACCATGAATTTGGCGTTACTGGAAGATCAATTTCGAATGATTCTCGGTTCCGCAACCCTAGGCAGCCTGTTTGGGATGCTGCTGCTGCCAACCTTTGTGGCTCTTTTTGCCAGGGTGATTCTGCAATTTGAACTTGCAGGTTCCGTCCCCCAACTGATCCGGAATGTGGCGACGATTCAACACGTGCAACATGCAAAGGCGCATGTCCGTTTTCCGCGTTGGGAAATGCTCTCGCGAATTCGGTTCGGAGGCATTCCAAAGCGTCTGCTGCTCACCAATATGTTCATCACCGGAATTTACACAGTGGGGATATTGGCGGCCTTATACGCTTCTTTATTGGCACCTGAATATCAATCGACTGCCCAAATGTCTTCCGGTTTCATTAACGGACTCGCAACCGTGCTGCTTGTTTTGTATGTAGATCCGAAAGTGGCGCTGTTGACGGAACAGGTCATGGAAGGCAAAGAGGATCGCGGCAGTATCGACAGAATGGTCGGAGTTTTAATGATCTCGCGGACAGTCGGGACGTTGCTCGCGCAGCTGTTGTTGGTGCCGGCCGCTTTTGTGATTGTTCAACTCAGCAAACTTTTTGTCTGAAACATACAGGGGTGACGCAGTTTCGATGCCGTCTTGCTTGGAATGGAGGATTTCATGTCAAAAATGGATCGAATGCATGAACTGCTGGCTTTAAAAACAATTGCGGAAACATTGAACATGTCCAATGACATGCAGCAGATGCTGGATGCCGTTTTGCACAAATTGTTGGAAGTGACCGGATTGACCACCGGTTGGGTGTTTCTGGCGGAGGAAGAGACGGAGTATGTATGTGCGGCTGACGATAATCTGCCGCCTGCTCTCGCATGGGAAGAAAAAACTCCGATGTGCAGCGGAAGCTGCTGGTGCTTGAATCGATATTGGAAGGGACAATTGAACCATGCGGTCAATATTATCGAATGCAAACGGATCGAAGATGCGATGACATACAATTGGGGAGACACGAAAGGAATTGTGCATCATGCCACCGTTCCTCTGAAAGCAGGCGATGAAATGTTCGGCGTTTTAAACGTTGCGTCGCCGGGAAAAGACTATTTTACAGAAGAGGAATTAGCTCTGCTGCAGGCGGTGGCTTTTCAAATCGGTACAGCTTTGAAACGGACCAAACTGTACTACGCTCAGCAAAAAAGGGCCGAGAATTATGCCAAATTCAGTGAAGTCAGCCATCGGTTGGGGTCGTTGCTCGATCATGACAACATCCCCAGCGAAGTGGTCCGGCAAATCGGAGAAATTTTCGGGTGGCCCACGGCAGCGTTTTTTGTCCGGGAAGGATTGGAACTGTCGCTGCGGGCGTTGTTTGAAAAGGGACGTGTAAGGAAAGTGTGGAAAGCGATTCCGCTCCAGAAAGCAGGGCTGATTCGCCGCGCATTGTCTGACAGACTGGCGGTCAAAGAAGAAAGGGTCAAACGTAGGCAGCCTGCCTTGGAATCGATCGGACTGCCGCCTTTTCGCTCGGCGGCAGCGGTTCCGATCCGCTTGCGGGATGAACCGTACGGTGTGCTGTATCTTGCAAGTGACAGAATCAATCAATTTGACGAACATGATCTGGCGGTTTTGAACGCTTTGGGAGACCAGATTGCCTTAACGATCGAGAATGCGAGACTGTATACGCAGCGAAAAGAATTGACCCGGCGCGAAGAAAGAAATCGATTGGCCCGAGATCTCCACGATTCAGTGAGTCAGAACCTGTTTTCACTGACCTTGACGGCACGGGGAGCCGAAGCGCTATTGGATCATAAGGACACAGCAGCTCGCACCTATCTGCAAGAAATCCAACAGTTGGCCCAGAATGCTTTGCATGAAATGAGATCGTTGATTTGGCAACTGCGGCCTGAAGGATTAGAACAAGGATTGCTCACCTCTTTGAAACGTTACGGGGAAAGTCTGGGGTTAGTGGTGCATGAACGGGTGGAAGGGGTCTGTGCACTGCCTTCTGCGGTGGAAGAAGCGCTTTGGCGGATTGGCCAGGAATCGTTAAACAACGTCAGCAAACATTCCGGTGCCAATCAGGTTTCCATCCGTTTGAGAATGACCGACACGGAGGTCCTCATGGAAATCGACGACGGTGGAAAGGGATTCGTATACAGACAAACCGGAAATGGAATGTCAGAAGATGGAAAAGGACAATCCATCGGTTTGATCGGTATGCGGGAACGGGCCGAATTGCTGGGCGGCATGTTCAAATTGGACAGTCGGCCCGGACAAGGGACGCGAATCGAAGTTACGATTCCTTATCGCAAACCGAAAGTAACTTCGGATGTGCCTATTACGGAAATGAGGAGTAAGAATGAAGATTAAAATCTTGTT
>JAGVBM010000177.1 GCA_020059765.1 Bacillota bacterium | reverse complement strand
CTCATTTAGAGTGACAGATGCTGTCAGGGATCAAATGTTCGCTGTATTTTTTTCTATAAAAATGTAAGTTTCGACATAAAAAAAACAGCGGCCACCAGGAATACATTCCCTCGTTTCCGCTGTCTGACCATCTAAATATATTTCCATCCTGCGGCTTAACCCACACTACCTTCCATTTCCAACTCGATCAAACGGTTTAGCTCCACCGCATACTCCATCGGCAGTTCCTTCGAGAAAGGCTCGATGAAGCCGGAGACGATCAATCCGGTCGCCTGCTCTTCCGACAAACCGCGGCTCATCAGGTAGAACAGCATATCTTCCGACACTTTCGAAACGGTTGCTTCGTGTTCGATAGATACGCGGTTTTCGTTGATTTCCATGAACGGAATCGTATCGGACACCGATCCGTCGTCGAACATCAAGGCGTCGCATTTGACGTTGACTTTCGAACCGTGGGCGTTGTCGGCCACTTTCACCCATCCCCGATAGGTGGTTTTGCCGCCGCCCTTGGAAATCGACTTGGACACGATCGTGCTGGAGGTGTTCGGTGCCAAGTGGAACACTTTGGTTCCTGCGTCCTGGTGCTGATCGGTTCCGGCGAAAGCGATCGACGTAATTTCCGCCCGGGCGCCTTCCCCTTTCAGAATGACAGCCGGATACTTCATCGTCAACTTCGACCCGATATTGCCGTCGATCCACTCCATCACCGCGTTTTCGTGAGCGACGGCCCGCTTGGTCACCAGGTTGTAGACATTGGGCGACCAGTTCTGGATCGTCGTGTAGCGTACGCGGGATCCCGGCAGACAGACGATTTCCACCACAGCCGAGTGGAGGGCGTCTGTCGAATATTTAGGCGCCGAGCAGCCTTCCACATAGTGGACGAAGGAGTCCGCATCACCGATGATCAGGGTCCGTTCAAACTGACCGGCGTTCTTCGTATTGATCCGGAAGTAGGCTTGCAAGGGAATGTCCACGTGCACGCCTTTCGGTACCCAAATGAAGGATCCGCCGGACCAAACCGCCGAGTTCAGTGCCGCAAACTTGTTGTCGGACGGCGGAATCACCGTGCTGAAGTACTTCTTCACCAATTCCGGATGCTCGCGAACCGCCGTATCCATGTCGGTGAAGATCACGCCGAGATCTTCCAAGTCTTTGCGCATGTTGTGGTAAACCACTTCCGATTCATACTGGGCGGTCACACCCGCCAGGAAGTTCCGTTCCGCTTCCGGAATCCCCAATTTGTCAAAGGTCTGCTTCACGGTGTCGGGCACATCATCCCAGCTTTGCACCGCTTTGTCGGTCGGACGCACATAGTAGTGAATATCATCAAAGTTCAGTTCGTTCAAATCTTTCGTCCACCAGGGCATCGGCATACTGGCAAAAATATCGTAACTCTTGAGGCGGAAGTCGGTCATCCAACCCGGCTCATTTTTCATTTCGGAAATTTGTTTGACCATTTCACGGGTCAAGCCTTTTCCGGATTTGTACACATAGTTTTCCGGATCGGAGAAACCGTATTTATAGTCTTGCACAATGTCTAACGCCGCATTCTTCTGCTCGATTTCCTCATTGACTTTCGCCATCGTTCACGCCCTCCTTTTTATCCAAGCCTTGTTCAAGCGCCTTCCAGGCCAAGGTCGCACATTTGATACGGACCGGATATTTGGCGACCCCTTGCAGCGCCTGCAGCTCCCCCAGCTTGCTGTAATCCCCTTCAGAACCTTTCATCATTTCGTAAAAATCGGCAATCAACTGACGAGCTTCTTCGACCTTCTTGCCTTTCACCTTCACGGTCAGCATGGAAGCGCTCGATTGGCTGATCGAGCAGCCATGCCCGTGAAACTTCGCATCCGCCACTTTGCCTTCATCGTCCAATTTCAGATGAATTCCGATGACATCGCCGCACGTCGGATTGGCCAGTTCCATCCCGACATCGTAATTGTCGATTTTCCCGACGTTGCGCGGTTTTTTATAGTGATCGAGAATCACATCCTGATACAGACTATCGAGCGACATATCCAAACATCTCCTTTACTCTTTGCAGGGCCGATACCAGCCTGTCAATATCCTGTTGATCATTGTAGATATAGAAGCTGGCCCGGTTCGTCGCGGCCGTATGCAACCACTTGTGCAGCGGCTGTGCGCAGTGATGGCCGGCGCGTACGGCAACTCCTTCCGCATCAAGTACGGTTGACACATCGTGCGGATGCGTGTCGTCCACGTTAAAAGCAATCAACCCTGTGCGCGGCTCGCGCGGACCGTACAACGCAATGCCTTCGACTTGCGACAATCGGTCCCACGCATATGCCAGCAATTGCCGTTCATGCTGTTCCACTTGCTCCATTCCCAAGGCGGTCAGGTAATCAATCCCCGCCGCCAATCCAACGGCGCCGACAATATTCGGCGTGCCCGCTTCAAAGCGGGCCGGTACCTCCGCCCAGTTGGATTCGAAATAATTGACCAGTCCGATCATGCTGCCGCCCATTTGGAACGGCTCCATGCTGTCCAACAGCTTCCCTTTTCCGTACAGAAACCCAATGCCTGTCGGCCCCAACATCTTGTGACCGGAAACAGCCAGAAAATCGGCATCCAGCTCCTGCACGTCGATCTTCATATGGGGCGCGCTTTGTGCCGCGTCGACCACCACGACTGCGCCCGCCTGATGAGCGTCCCGAATGATGTCCTTGATCGGGGTAATCGTCCCCATTACATTCGATGCGTGGGTGACAGCGACCACTTTAATGTTCCCTTGTTTCAGGTAGGACCGGAATTGGTCCATGTTCAGGAGCCCTTCGTCCGTCAGTTCCACCATGTACAGGTTGGCATTTCGCAACTTGGCGATCTGCTGCCAGGGAACCAGGTTGGAATGATGATCCAAGAGCGTGACGATCACGCCGTCCCCTGCCTGCAGCTTGTGCAACCCGTACGCGTAGGCGACCAAATTGAGAGCTTCCGTCGTGCCGCGGGTGAAAATAATGTTTTGCGGCAGCGGCGCATTGATGAATCGGGCCGTTTTTTCCCGCGCTTCCTCATAGGCCGAAGTTGCCCGTTCCGCAAGTGTATGCACGCCGCGATGGACGTTGGCATGACTGGTCTCGTAATAACGGGACATGGCTTCCATCACTTGCCTGGGAAGCTGCGAACTCGCGGCCGAATCCAGATAGGCGACCGGTTTCCCATTGATCTCCTGCTGCAAAACGGGAAAGTCCCGTTTGATCTTCGCCACGTCAAACATGGCTTACCACCCCAGCTTTCGGTCAACCAGCGTATGCACTTCCTTGCGGACTGTCTCCAAAGGCATCAAATCGGTTATGGTGGCGAAGAACCCTTCGACAATCATCCGCTGTGCCTGCGACAGATCAATGCCGCGGCTCTGCAGATAAAACAAATGCGCTTCGTCGATCCGGCCCACCGTTGCGGCGTGTCCGGCGCCGACGACGTCCGTTTCTTCGATCAACAAGCCCGGAATGGCGTCCCCTTTGGCATCTTCCGACAAAATCAGGCTGTTTTCTTTCTGATAAGTGGACGCTCCCTTGGAACCTTGTTGAATGTGGCCGAGACCGCGCCAGATCGTTTTCGCTTTGTCTTTCATGACGCCTTTCGCCACAATGTTTGATGCGGTGTGACGTCCCCGGTGAATCATTCCCGCCGACACGTCAAGCGATTGTTCTTCCGATGCGAAAAAGACGATCACCGCTTCCGAGCTGCCGCCCTCTTCCTCCAAATAGGATGTGTTTTCAGAACGGGCGATCTTCCCGCCCAATTCCCCGGCGACCCACTTCACTTCGGCATCGCGGCCGACATGGGCGCGGCGGGGATTGAAACTGTAGGTGCCCGCAGCAAAGTTTTGCAAGGCGGAATAGGTGACTTTGGCACCGTCACGGGCGAAAATCTCAACGGCCCCGCTGTGAATGTTGGTCCCCCCTTGCAGTTCGGAAGCCGAATATTCAAATACGGTAAATTGGGAGAACGCTTCCGCAACGATCAACGTATGATTAAAAATGCCGGCGTTCTGCGCATCTCCGTAAACAAACAATTGAATCGGGCTGTCAATCACGACATTTTTCGGAACATACAGGAATGCCCCGCCTGTTCGCAGTGCATAGTGCAGCGCGGCAAATTTGCTTTCCCGCACCCCGTACAGTTTGCCGAGATAGGGCTCCACTTTCTCCGGGTGGTTGACAATCGCATCCTGCAGGCTTGTCAAAATCACGCCTTTGGCAGCCAGCTCCGGACTCAGCTGTGCTTCTGTGACATCGCTGTTAAAGTGAACCACCACACCTGCCGATTGATTGTCGAAACGGGATCGAATCAGCTCGGGCGTTGCTTGTTTCTCCGTCACCGGAACGAGGGAATCGAGCGGCACTTCACGCAGCCGAAGATTTCGCCAGCCCTCATCCTGTTTCGGCAAATCCATTTCGTTATATGCTTCCAATGCATTCAGACGAAGTTCTTTCGCCCAGCCTGTTTCATTCAAACGATCGGCCAGGTCCTGAACCGCCGGTTCGATTGCGGAACTGATCACTTGCGACATGTTTATACCTCCCCACCGACAGACACTTCGCTCCTGATCCAGTCATAGCCTTTTTCTTCCAATTCAAGCGCCAGTTCCGGTCCGCCGGAACGAACGATACGTCCGTCCATCATCACATGGACAAAGTCGGGCTCGATGTATTCCAGCAAACGGTGGTAGTGGGTGATCACCAATACGCCGAGTTCCGGTCCGCGCAGGCTGTTGACGCCATCCGCCACGACCTTCAGCGCATCGATGTCAAGTCCGGAGTCGGTTTCGTCGAGAATTGCGATTTTCGGTTCCAGCAGCGCCATTTGCAAAATCTCGTGACGCTTCTTTTCGCCGCCGGAGAAGCCTTCATTCAAGTTCCGGTTGGCAAACGACATGTCCATTTTCATCATTTGCATTTTTTCTTGCATGATCGAGTAGAACTCGAATACTTCCATCTCGGTGCCTTTCACCGAATTATAGGCTTGACGCAGGAAGTTTTTAACCGGAACCCCGGGAATTTCAGACGGATATTGGAAAGCGAGGAACAACCCTTCGCGAGCGCGCTCGTCCACTTCCATTTCCAACAGGTTTTTCTCGCCAAGGAACGCTTCGCCTTGGGTTACTGCATAACGCGGATGGCCTGCCAAGGTCATCGAAAGCGTGGTTTTCCCGGTTCCGTTCGGACCCATGATGGCGTGGACTTCTCCGCCCTTCACAGTCAGATTGAATCCTTTCAACACTTCTTTTCCCGCAACGTTCACATGCAGGTCTTTCACTACCAAGTCTGCCATTGACTGCTACCCCCTCAGTTACGTTACCAACAATTATGATTTGACACCCAGTTCACCAATCAACGTATTGCCCCGTTCGACTATATCGCGCAGCGAGATGTTGTCCAGTACGTCCACCATCGTGTCCCGCAACTTTTCCCAGACAAATTTGGTGGTGCACGATTCCGTTTTCACGCAGCAATCCTGATCAGTGTCCGAATGCAAACAATCAACCGGAGCAATCGCTCCTTCCAAGGCGTTGATGATCTCGCCCACTTTGATCTGATCTGATGGACGTGACAACTTGTATCCGCCGCGCGGCCCTCTCGTTGCAGTTACCAGACCCGCTTTTCGCATCGAGAACAGAATCTGCTCGAGAAACTGATCCGGGATTTGTTCCGCCATGGCGATCGTTTTCAGCGGAACCGTTCCCTCATCCTCACGTTGGGCAAGATAGGCCATCGCAATCAGTCCGTAATGACCACGGGCTGACAGTTTCACGCCATCCACCTCCTTCAATTAAGCATAAGCAGGTGCTTGTGCAAATTCCCGACTCGTTATTCCTGATTAAATTAGTCAGGAATATTCCCAAGAAGAAAGTCAGGACAAACTTAGAATCACCCTAACTTGGAATGATTATATTCTCAATTCATTATATGTTACTTGCAGTGAATCGGCAAGGTCTATCCATAATTTTTCTCAAAATCGATTCCTCTATGCGGTCAATTTCTCCAACAGCCCTTGGATTTCTGCCTGCCGAGCCCAGTAGGAGATGAGTTTGTGATTGGTTTTTTTGCGCAGGATATCGATATCTCCATCCCGGTCCCGCTTCCGAATCAGTATTTGCTCGCCGGTTTGCAGTTCAATCCAAATTCCGCTTTCACATTCAGGCATCCCGTCCACATCCTGCTTCTGGATAAAAGCAGCCTTGTTGAACCAGGCAATGATGTTTTGCATCTCATCAGGTTCCGCTTCCCGCTCGTGACCCCGCGCATACAAACTGACCGATTTTACTGAGGCAGCGGCAATCGGCTGATGAGCGTCAAATTTTTTCAACAGCTTGACCATCCAAAAGGTCGGCAGGGAAATGGCCAGAATCCCGATCAGAGCAATCGTATGGCTCAGCCAGTTGTATAATTCAAAAGATATTTGCATCATCATACTCAGCACTCTCCATAATCCAATCGTTTTGTTGAATCACTAGAACTAGCAGTAAAAAATAAGGAAAACGACTAGCTGGTTTGTCCCTTTCAAAGCGCGCTCCGTTGAATAGAGTATAGCGAGGGAAAGAAATAAAACTCCCCTCGGCGCGACTTCCTGTTGCTGAACATTCATTGGCCCAACGAATGAATGACCTCCAAAAGTGCCGGACATCGGTTCCCTCTTACGAAATAAAGGCCGGAGATTCCCTCCGGCCCCTTTCTTTGCCTCCATAAGGAAAGTTCTCCGCCTCTTCGACATGGTTGGACTCCCGATTATTCTTGCCGGAGCTTGGATAAATTCCATAATGCCGCAACGTTGCGGGCGGTTTGCTGCAAATATTGGGATGCGTTGGACAATGCATCCGACAAAGGGATCGCTCTTGGTACAATGCTGAACACCGCATCGATCCCATGATCGTGCACGACATGGCTGTCATCCGACACACTGCCGGCGATTCCAATTACGGGAACCTGATACTTTTTGGCCACTTTCGCCACACCCATCGGAGTTTTTCCGTAAACGGTCTGGCTGTCGATTCTTCCCTCTCCCGTAATCACAAGATCGGCCTCCTGCACATACCGTTCAAACTCGGTCGCTTTTAACACAATCTCGATTCCCCGATTCAATTCAACCGGCAGAAACGCCAGCAAGCCGCCGCCGAGACCGCCGGCTGCTCCCGCGCCAGGGATCTCATCCACCTTTTTCCCCAACTCGCTTTCGATAACAGACGCATAATGAGACAAATTCTCGTCCAAAAGCTTCACCATATCGGGTGTGGCGCCTTTTTGCGGCCCGAAGACGGCAGCCGCTCCCCGCGCACCTGTCAGCGGATTGTCCACATCGCAAGCGACTTCGATATGGACGTGCTGCAAACGCGGATCCAATTCCGACACATCAATCGCCGCAAGCTGATTCAACGAACCGCCGCCATACCCGATATTCCGTCCTTCTTCCGTCAGCAATCGGCCTCCCAATGCTTGCACCATCCCGGCACCGCCGTCGTTTGTCGCGCTGCCGCCGATTCCAACAATAATCTTCGTCACTCCGTGATCAAGAGCCGCTTTGATCAGTTCTCCCGTTCCCCACGTGGTGGTCAGCAACGGGTTTCGCTTTTCTGACGGAACCAAATGCAGCCCCGAAGCCGCCGCCATCTCAATGACTGCCGTCGTGCCATCCCCGAGCAATCCGAAAAACGCTTCCACCGGTTCCCCCAAAGGCCCTGTTACTTTCGTTTGAATGATCGCTCCATTGGTGGCGTCAACCAGCGACTGAACCGTACCTTCTCCCCCGTCGGCCATTGGGATTTTGAAATAGTGCGCATCAGGAAACACCTCTTTGAAACCCTGCTCAATCGCATCGGCCGCTTGCAAGGCAGTCAAACTTTCTTTAAAAGAATCCGGTGCAATCACGATTTTCATGGAGAAATCACTCCCATTCAGTCATTGATGCCAGCGGCGCCCAAGCTCAAAGATTGGGGATTTGCCAATCGATTTCCTCGCTGCCGATGGTCTGCAAAAATCGGTTGGTTCTTGAAAACGGTCGGCTGCCAAAAAAGCCCCGGTGTGCGGAAAGTGGACTGGGATGGGGAGACTCGATCATCAAGTGTCTATCCGCTGAAATCAAATGACGTTTTTTCTGGGCCTGGCTTCCCCACAAAATGAAAACTACAGGCTGTTCACGCCTATTCAAAACGGAAATCACCTGATCGGTAAAAACCTCCCATCCTTTGTCTTTATGGGAATTCGGCGTATTGGACCGAACGGTCAACACATTGTTCAGCAACAACACCCCTTGCTTCGCCCAATGGACGAGATGCCCATGATTCGGAATCGAACTTCCTACGTCCGCATGCAGTTCCTTGAAGATGTTCTGCAAAGATGGCGGTGCGCTGACCCCCGGTTTCACGGAAAAACTTAAGCCGTGGGCCTGCCCCGGACCATGATAGGGATCCTGTCCAAGAATGACGACTTTCGTATCCGAATAAGGGGTCAAATGCAGCGCTGCATAAATGTCGTATTGATCCGGATAGACCGCTTGGGTCCGGTATTCCTCAATCAAAAATTGCCGAAGTCGAAAGTAATAGGGTTTTTGAAATTCCCCTTCCAATATGGGAGCCCAATCGTTGTGCAAAATGGCCATGATCAAAACTCCTTGCCCTGCATGCTTCACTCGTTTACTCCCTAACATTGTAGCACAGGAAAAGGGGGTAAAACATGAGGGAAACCAATCACAGTTTGTCTGTCATTTCGATCAATTGATCGGCGGAAGCGGAGATTGCCTCGGAGGCTTGCGCCACTTCCCGAATCACATTTTGAAAGAATGCAAGCTCGTGTTCAATTTTCTTGTTCTGCTCCTTAGTGAAAGACATGGCTGTCAGGATCTCCTCAAAGCCGAGAATCGTGCTTTGCAAAGTGCCGTTGCTTTCCAGAACAATCGATTCCACTTGCAGAATCGATTCCACATTGCCATGAATCTGTCGTCTGGTCTGCTGGATCAGTCCGGACACGGCACCGACTGAATCTTTGGTTTGTTCGGCCAGTTTCCGAACTTCCCCTGCAACCACCGAGAATCCTTTGCCATGCTCACCAGCCCTCGCCGCTTCAATAGCGGCGTTTAAAGCGAGAAGATTGGTTTGATCGGCAATCGACTGGACAAGATCCAGAACTTTCCCGATCTGATTCGAAGTCGCTTCCAGTTCTTTGATCCCCTCCGATATTTGAACCGTCTGCTCCTTTACTTGCTGCATAATCCTTTGCAAATGCTCCAGTTGTTCTTTTCCTTGCCCGGCGCGTGCTTCCGATTGATCGGCCAGTTCGGTTCCGTATTTCGACTTATTGGTCATCTCTCTGATTTGGACGGTCAGGTCCTGAATTGAGGCGTTTGTCTGCTGTGTTTGACCGACCAAGACGGAAGCAATCGACCCTACCGTCGCCCTTACCTCTTCTTTCACTTCCGTTTCGGAACGGCGCAGACGCTCAACCTCATCATCATACGCTTCAAGAACAAGCTGTTGCTCGAGATTCAACAGTTTGGTCAGCGCCCGGACTGCCATACTGATTTCTTCCGGAGTTCGAAAATGTTGTTCCACAATATCCATAAAAGACAACAAGATTCTTTGGAAAGAGGAAATGTACCATTTTTGGGACAGCCCGACTGTCACGTGTATTTTAGCGATTCGGATGCGTTTGTTCAAATAGGCCTCATCGATCGCTCCGTCAAACATTTCGATCAAATGCGTTCGCAATGTGTTTTTTAATCGATCGATGGTGCTGTTGTCATTGATAATCCCCATCAATTCGGGTACTTGGCCCAGACTTTGATAGAAAGTATTCACAATCTCGGCGATATGCTCGTTAACCAACGGCTGCAATGTTTTTAGCAGCGCCAGGTCTTCTTCCTTCAAATCGATGACTTTCAATTGCTTTTCCAGATCCGTACCGGCCTTGACCGTCAGATGGGTTTGCACCTGGCGGCTCTTTTCCTTTAGACTCTGAACTGGATTAGTGCGTGTGCCAAACAAGGAATGAATAGTTTTTTTCATTATAATCCTCTCTCACTTGGAAAAGTCTGAGGTATCGGAAATCAACTTACGCAATATATCGAATTGTAGAAATATGTAGAACGGATTTAATAATAATTTGGAAATCGTTTTTTCGCAAGACTCTTGAACGCAAAATCTAGTTTATAAAAAAACCTTTTCGAGAATTGGTTCAAATCCTCAGAAAAGGTCGTAGCTGCAATCAGGCAAAAGATGACACAAATTGTCAGACTCCGGAGCGGATCAACATTCTTCCCACTTCGATCAGGTCCTGTTTCAGCAGTTCCTTTTTTCCTTCATCGTGAAAAACGGCGGATGGATGGTACGTCGGCATGATT
>JAGVBM010000162.1 GCA_020059765.1 Bacillota bacterium | reverse complement strand
GATGCTCAGTCCTGCCGTTACTTTGCCAAGATGATTAAAAATCGGTGCCGCCACTGCGGAAGAATGATCCTCCAATTCGGAATGGCTTACCGTATACCCCCGCTGGACTGCTTCCTGAACCATGCTGCGCAACTGTTTCCGGTCAAGAATTGTACCGGAAGCAAAGGGATGGAGATCGACCGTATCCAGATACGCATTCCGTTCCTGTTCGGGCAGGAACGCCAATAAGATTCTCGGGCATGCACCCGCATGCAGCGGCGCTCGGCGGCCAATTCTCGTATATACGCGAACCGGTTGAGTCGTATCCACTTTCTCGATGTAGATGGCTTCGTTCCCGTCCCTGACAATCAGGTTGACCGCTTCCCCGACATCATCCCTCAGCCGTTTCATGACGGGCAGCGCAATCTTCCGGATGTCCAACCGTTCCGCCACCAATTGGCCGAATTGCAAAAAGAGCAGCCCCAATCTGTAGCCACCCGTTTCGTCTTTTGTCAAAAACCCCATCTCTTCAAGGGATCCCGTCATGCGATGAACGGAAGTTTTGGGCAGTCCGGACAATTCGACCATTTCATTCAGTGTCAATCGTTCGTTCGTCAAAAACAGATTCAGCAAATCCATGGATTTCATGACCGTTTTGTTTTTATTCTGCATATTTCACCTCATTCCGATTTTCGGAATTAGCGTTCTGAATTGTATATTTTCTTTATTCATCATACATTTCCGCACCTAAAAAAACAACAGGGGAGCTTCCTTTTTGGCAAGGAACATTCCCCTGTACATTGAATGCAAGCAGAACTACTGTATGACTTCCAATCGATTAGTATCCGTCACCGGATGTTTGACTTCCCTGCACGATCGCCACCGAAGCACTGGCGCCTATTCGGGTGGCGCCTGCCTGCAGCATGGTCAACGCATCCTCTCGAGTCCGAACGCCGCCGGAAGCTTTGACTCCCATCTGCGGACCGACGACAGCACGCATAAGCGCGATGTCTTCCGTTGTCGCACCGCCCGAGCTGAAGCCGGTGGACGTTTTGACATAATCGGCTCCCGCCTGTTTGGCCAATAAACAGGCGGCCACCTTCTCTTCATCGGTCAACAGCGATGTTTCAATGATTGCTTTGACAAGCGCGCGGCCTTCCGCAGCTCTAACGACCGTTTGAATATCCTGGAATACCGCTAGATATTCGCCTGCCTTCAACAGTCCGACGGGAATAACCATATCCACTTCCGCCGCACCGCCTGCGATCGCGCTTTTCGTTTCAAATCCTTTGACTTCGGAACTGGCGGCACCCAAAGGGAAACCGATCACAGTACACACCTTGACGTCACTGTTCGCCAATTCGGCTGCCGCCAAGCGGACATATACCGGATTGACGCAGACGGAAGCAAACTGATGCTGTTTTGCTTCCGAACATACGGCTTGAATTTGCTTCGGGGTGGCGTCCGGTTTCAGCAGTGTATGATCGATGAGCGCTGCAAGCTGCGTTTCCGTTTTGGGAACAAATTCGCCTTCCTCCTGCGGGATGGGTCCCACGACTGATTCCAGCTTGCTGCGGACAAAGTCAATCATTTGCTTCATAGATTCGTGTCCCCCTCCAAACGTGCAACTGCCCGTTTAATAATCATGTTGTTATTCTCGTATCCGCTTTCAGAATGCACCTCTCGAACCCGTTCCAGCGGATACCAGATCGCGTCCCGAATTTCCTCGATTTGAGCTTTCGTTATACCCTCTTCGGCCCTCATCAAATAATAAGTGACTTCTTTTTTGATTGATCCTTTGCCGGGAATCTCAAATTGATACGCAACAACGCCAAGGGGTTCTCCAATAATCTGCGCTTTGATGCCCGTTTCCTCTTCCACTTCGCGCAGAGCCGCTTCTTTCTCCGTTTCCCCTTCTTCCAGATGCCCTTTTGGCAATGTGGTTCTTCCGAAACGGTCAAGAATCAGGAGGATTTCCGTCTGATTCTGAACTTTGCGGTAGATCACTCCGCCTGCAGAAAATTCCTTCATCCCGTCACCTCCACCTTCCATGTTTGGACAAAATCAGACTTTCCGTCAACCAATCCCTTGGGTGAATTATAGTTTAGCGCCAAGAGGATGGCAATGGCAACCGGATCGCAAATTGAGTCCCTTTTCCGATTTCGCTGGAGATCTGCAACTGTCCGCCGTGAGATTCCACAATTTGCGTGGAAATTAACAGACCGAGACCTGTACCTGACGGTTTTGTCGTAAAGAAGGGCCGGCCGATTTTTTCCAATTCCTCTTGCGACATTCCTTTTCCCGTATCGGCAACCACGATGGCAACCGATCGCTTCGGCTCATCGACATGCGCCCATACATCCACTGCTCCTCCCTGAGGAGTGGCGTCGAATGCGTTGTAAAGCAAATTGATCAACACCTGTTTGATTTGTCCCGGATCCACTTCCACGTAGATTTCTTCCCTGTATTCATGGCCCGTCAGTCGAATCCCGTTGGCAGCGGCAGCATGATAGGCCCAACCCACGGCATCATCAATCAGTTCCTGAATATCCACTCTGCTGATGTTCGTCTCTGCAGGTTTGGCCAACGCAAGCAAACGATTCAACGTATGATTGGCCCGTTCCAACTGAGCGCGAATAATTTCTATGTGACGAATCAATTCCGTGTCTGTAATCGTATCCGGGGCCTCATTCCGCTTGTGCAGCTTGCTGAACGCCAATTCCAGATGCCCTTTCGCAATCGCCAACGGGTTGCGGATTTCATGCATCGTTCCGGCGGCCATTTGACCGATCAACGACAGCTTGTCTTTCTGCTGCATTTCTTGTTCCAACAGCTTCTGCTGGGTGACGTCCCGGTAGACGCCGACCGCCCCCGCCATGCGGCCTTCATCATTTTTCAACGGAGTTGTATGGATGTCCACAAAATAAGTTTCACCCAACACGGATATCGGATGTGCCCGCAAATTGTAAGAAACCCCGTCGCGCAACGTATGCAGCAAACGGCGATCCTGCTCTGCAAAAAAGGGGTTGAACACCTCCTCATATCGTTTGCCAACGACTTGATCCAGATCCAATTTGAATATTTCTTGTGCCCGTTTGTTGAATACGGTAATGATCCGATTGAGGTCAATCGCGAGAATCGCATAATCTATCGAATTAAAGACGAATCGCTCGCGAATGGTCTGCTCGGCGAAAGTAATTTGTTTTTTCATGCGGCCGATATGCATCCGGTACAAGTTCCCGAACAATACAACCGCAACCAGCAAAACCAGCAAATTGCCGACCGACAACTCTCTTTGCAGTTGCAGCAGGAATAGCGCCGCGAGATAACTGTACAACAGCTCAAACACTTGCGCATAGGCCCACATTCGGGAGTAAGTCGAATACCGTACCCCCTTCAAAAAGCGAATTCGAATAAACATCAACAAATGGTGGCCAATATGATAAGTCATGGAAACAGCAAACACAAGTAAGGCGTCCGATACCCCCATTGAAACAAACAGAAGATCGGCCAGCGGCACCAAACCGAATACGCTTCCTTTTTCCAGATACCGGACAAGACTTCGTTTGAATCGCCTGGGTTCGATGACCAAGGAGGCCAGTGACTGCAGGGCCAGAACCAATAAAGAGAAACCATATCCCGCAATCATCACCAGAGAAATATCGAGCACCGATAGAGGAAGGGCCGAAAACCGGGAGATCGGCACACGAACCGGACGCAGTTGAATGACCAGATAGACCGCAGCCAGCATTCCCGACAGTGATCCGATGGAAACAGGCGTCCAGAAAATCGTCGCTTCAATCAGCAGCAAGAGAGCTAGGCTTATTCCGTATACCCAATATTTGGTTCTTAATGATGCAGAAAATGGAACCATGGTATCCACCCATTTAAAAAGACTATTTAATTTTTATTTTACTTGAGCTTTCATCACAAATAAACATGATTAATTTTTAAATAAAGAAAACTTGGCTTCGCCAAGCCTTCAGGCGCAGGTGAAGCCTTAGTTGCCCTTATACTTGTCACCTTAAAAACTTATAAATTCTAACAAGTACAAAAAATGCGTGAGTCTTTTTCACTCACGCATGCCTAACATCCAGTTCAATATAATCCGTGCTCTTATTCGCATCCTCTGGCGGGAACGTCCGCTGCTCCACGAATGTTCCCCGAGACACATCCGCCCGGGCCTCATCCAACCGCACGGCCGCAATGTGACCGATCATGTCCGGATTGCCGCGAAAGGCGATTTTGATATAGTTGTCGGAAAAACCTTCCAGCAGTCCTTCCCCGTTTATGTCTTCCGGAATCACTTCCAGCGTCTGTCCCACATATTTCGACGAATAGGTGACTTGCATCTCGTCAGCCAATCCGATCAGTTTCGCCACTCGTTCCTCCTTGACCGCTTCCGGCACCTGATCGGCGTATTTGGCCGCCGGAGTGCCTTTCCGTTTGGAATAAGGGAACACATGCAGATCGGCAAATCCTTGCTCTTTGATAAAGTTGTACGTGTCGGCAAAGTCGTCGTCCGATTCGCCCGGGAATCCGACGATCACGTCGCTGGTGACCGCAAGGTCGGGCAATGCTTTGCGCAATTCCACCAATTTGGCGGCAAACTCCTCGACTGTATACTTGCGGTTCATGCGATCGAGCACCGCATTGGAACCGGCTTGCAGCGGAATGTGCAGATGCCGGCACACTTTGCGGGAACGGGTCAGCACGTCCATCATCTTGTCATCGATTTCGCTGGCTTCAATCGAAGAAATGCGAATCCGCTGCAGACCTGCGATTTGCTCCAGGTCCACGAGCAGGTCGGACAACGCGTATCCGTCCAGATCATCGCCGTAACCGCCAGTGTGAATGCCGGTCAGCACAATTTCCTTGTAACCGGCTTCGATCAATTTTTTCGCTTGCGCCATCACATTTTCCGCTTTCCGGCTGCGAATGAATCCGCGCGAATACGGGATAATGCAAAATGTGCAGAAGTTGTTGCAGCCTTCCTGGATTTTCAGAAACGCCCGGGTGTGCTCCTGGAACTCCGGCACGTCCAATTCTTCGAAATCCCGCTGGGAACGCACGGAAGACACAAGCTTGAACGGCTTCTTCTCTTCCATCACCCGTTCCGCAAGATCGACGATTTGATCGCGGTGCTGCGTGCCGATCACCAGATCGACGCCGGGAATTTCCAGAATTTCGTCCGGCGCCATCTGCGCATAGCAGCCGGTTACAACGACCGTCGCGTCAGGATTGCGGCGAATCGCGCGGCGGATCATCTGCCGCGATTTTTTGTCGCCCGTATCCGTCACCGTGCACGTATTGATCACATAAATATCGGCAAGATCCTGAAAATCGACTTGCGTGTACCCGCGCTTCTTAAACAGATTCCAAATCGCTTCCGTATCATAGGAATTGACTTTGCAGCCCAATGTTTGAAACGCGACTGTGCTCATCCTGCTTACCCTCCCATCTGTCCGTAATGATATAAAATGATCGCAGCGGCTACCAGCCCTGCCGTCTCTGTCCGCAAAATCCGCGGTCCCAATGTGACCGCCCGCGCCCCTTTTTCCAGGGCAAAATCGACTTCTTCCTTTGTCAGTCCGCCTTCCGGGCCGATGACAATGGCGATGGATTGGGGGATCACCCGATATGGGTTGTCAACCGAAAATTGCTGGAACACCTCGCGCATTCCCCGTTCCGATTCGCCTTCATAGGCGATCAGCAGCAGGTCATATGCGGCGGCTTCCCGCTCCAGCCATCCTCTGAGCGATGACACTTCCTGCAGTTCCGGAATCACCAGCCGATGGGATTGCTCCGCCGCTTCTTTGGCGATCCGCTGCCAGCGTTCCAGCCGCTTCGCTTCTTTCTTCGAATCGTACTGTACGATGGTGCGCTCCGTTTCGAGCGGCACAAATCGCTGGATTCCCAACTCGGTTCCTTTTTGCACAATCAAGTCCATTTTATCACTTTTCGGGAGTCCTTGGACCAGAGTAAGATTTACCTGCGATTCCACTTTCTCGTCCAACTTCCGAATCATGTCGCCGGTGACCGCATC
>JAGVBM010000019.1 GCA_020059765.1 Bacillota bacterium | reverse complement strand
AGAAAGCCGCGCGACTCCAATGTGACACCTGACGGCAAGAAATTGTATGTCAGTCTGCAGGCTGAACCGTACATTACCGTGGTGAACTTGGAAACCTATGAAGTGAAGAAGCTGGAACGGACAAAGACCGATTACGGTGCCGGAACCGGTTCCGGTTTGGATATGTCCAACGACGGCAAGTATGTGGCGGTCAGCAATACGGCGGATGATGAAGTGGCGATTTGGGACACGGCTACGGATCAGCTTGTTGCAAAGGTAAAAGACATTCCCAAACCGGTCAACGTTTCATTTATGGGCAATACGCCATACTTGGCTACCGGGAACCGAAATGACGGCTCGATCTCGATTGTCGATACGCGGACCATGAAACTGCTCAAAACCGTGAAAACGGGAGGCGGCACCAACATCCCGTACGTGGGCCCGGACGGAATGTGGTATACTTCGCAAAACGGAGCCGGTTTTCTGACGGTGCTGGATCCGCAACATGAGTTCCGAGTGACCCGAAATATCTGGGGTGTGCAAAACATTCACTGGCTCTATTGGGGACCGGACGGCAAAACGGTATTTGGCACCAACTGGGGAGATAAAACGGTTTCAAAAGTTGATATGATGAAACGAAAAGATTTCCGCACCACCCTCCTGGTCGGATTGAATCCGAACGGGATCGCGGTAAAAAGCAATGTACCGGTGGAAGATCTGGTCAAGTTCCGTGAAAAATCGGCGGCTGTGAAAGAAACGTTGCAAAAAGCCTCTACGCTCGTCATTCCGACGGCACGAAACGAAAAGGAAAAAGCATTCCTTGACACCTGCTTGCAGTGTCATGACATTGGCCGTATTCTGCGAAGCAATACAAAAGGGGATGCCTGGGCAGGCACCGTGAACCGGATGGAAGGAAACGGGGCGAAAATGACGGCTGAACAAAAGCAGATGATTATTGACTATCTCAAGTCGGAGCAGCAGAAATCGCTGAGTGTCAAGACGGAATTGCAGTTGGAATTGAAAAACGGGAAGTAGCAACAAAGAACGGCATAAAGAAAACTTGGCTCCGCCAAGCCTTTAGGCGCCGGCGAGCCAAAGTTCTTTCCCGCCCAAATGCAAGCATTTGGGCGGGGACCCTTGTTGTCCTTACACTTGTTACCTTGAAAACTTATAATTGCTAACAAGTATAAAGAAACAGGTACCGCTATAGAGAAAGCGGTACCTTGTCATAAATCGATGCCACATGATCCCATATGTGCTTGACCCACTCCGTTGGGAAGGATTGCTGTTTGCGCATCATGATCAGCGGTCGATGAATCGGATCAGGACAATAGTTTAGGATTATTAATTGGCTGTTTGCCAACTCCTGCCGAATCGAAGCTTTCGATATGACGGCCAAGCCAAGTCCGTCTTTCACACCTTCTTTGATCATCTGGTTGTTGTGGAATTCAAACGTGAGATTCGGATCAGGCGTGAGTTGCAAGCAATTCCAGAATTGTTCGGTGGCTCTGCGCATGGTGCAAGTCGTTTCCCGCACCAGCCAGTTGACCCCTTTCAGTGCTGACAAATCAGGGGTGGCAGGCAGATCTTTGACTAAAGACGCAGCGCCGACGAGTACGGTTTCATCGTAGGTGAAAATGGATTTGACGAATGGATATTTGTCGTCTTTTCCTTCCACCAGGGCAAGGTCAATTTCTTCATTTTGCAGTTTGTCCGCAATTTCATTAGACGTACCGATGCTCACTTGCAATTGACCAGGCTGAAAACTAGGATACTCTTTATGGAATTCGGAGATCATACCCGGAAAAAAATGTTCGGCAATCGTATTGCTGCAGCCGACTTTGATTGGAAGGGTCGTTTTGGTGACTTGTATGCAATCGGCGATTTTGTCATGCAGGCGAATCAAGTCGAGAGCATGATCATACAGAACCGTTCCCGCTTCCGTAAGTCGGATTTGTCTGTAATTTCGATAAAACAAGGGGGTATCGTAATAGGCCTCCAACGATTGAATATGGTGACTGACGGCTGGCTGTGACAGATTCAAAATTTTGGCAGCTTCTGTAAAGCTCAACTGTTCGGCTACCGTGACGAAAGTGCGAAGCAATTGATGGTTCAAGGCGATTCTCCCTTTCTTTAAGAGAGGTACTGTATCAATAATAGTATAGTTATCATAAAATAGAAACACGAAAAAAATTCTTGTTCGATTTGCAGTAAAGGACGTTTGCCATGAGAAAAGCGATACGGGTCGTTGTACTGGCAGGTTTGCTAAGCTGTATTCTGTATTTGATTGCAAACCGTACCTCCGGGGACAACGGTGTGCAACCGGGAAAACCGGCGCCTGATTTCGAACTGTATACACTGGATGGCCAAAAGGCCAGATTGTCCGATTACAAAGGCAAAAGAGTGATTGTCAATTTCTGGGCCACCTGGTGTCCGCCATGCCGGGAAGAGATGCCGGATATGCAAAAATTTTACGAGAGCTACAAAGACGCAGAAATTGAAATTCTGGCAGTCAATCTGCTGGAGTCCGGGAGCAAGGAAGAAACAATCGCATTCGCTGAGGAATTTGATATTCGTTTTCCGATCTTGCTGGATGAGAACGGCCAGGTGTCAAACGTATACAAAGCCACGGCCATTCCAACCAGTTACCTGATTGATTCGAATGGCATCGTCCAACATAAAATTATCGGTGCTATGAGCTACAGCTGGATGGTCAGTCAGGTTACCCGAATGCAGTAATTATACAAGTTCACAGGAGGATCAAATCATGTCAAGAACCGCTATGATCGTTATTGTTGCTGTTGTGTCTGTATTGACAGTCGGTCTGGTGCTCGCTACCCGCAATATGAGCATCGCGCCGCGAAACGTCCTGTTCGAAATTCTTTCCCTCGCCGTATTGTCGGGTGTTTCCTTATTCACCTATTTCGGCATCAAAAAGAATCTCGATCATTAAGATGCAGGATGGATACAATCAATCCGGTACGCAAGAAACCTTCGTTGATGAAGGTTTCTTTTATCTTATAGTATAAGGTTGTGAAACCGCATGGAGCCCATTCAAGTGATCTATGACGGAAAATGCAGGGTATGTCTGGGAAGCGTCGCATGGTTGAAGAAAAGGGACCGCAACGGGATATTGCAGTTCAGTCCGCTGCAAAAAACGGAAGTCCTAATTGTTTATGGGATCCCGCCGGAGGAGGCCTTGTTGGAAATGCAAGCGATGATTGACGGTGTCCGTTACTGCGGGGCGGAAGCGGTGATCCGCGTCATCAGCTGTCTGCCGGGATACCGCTGGCTCCGTATCGGACTTCGCTGGCAGTGGTTCATGCGATTGGCTTCGTTCCTTTATGGACAGATTGCAAAGCGCAGATATTGGTTTGGGAAGATACGGACCTAGACGATTGTTGAAACGTCAGCAACTGTTGAGGATATTAGCAATTGCGGTCAAAATGGCTTCGTAACCATGATGGTTCCGATGGCTGCCAATAAACCGAATACGGTCACAATCACGCAAAGGTTTTCAAACCGCAATTTTTTCAATTCTTCATGGGCATGCACCTTGTTGCTGGCCGCAACCTGCTTTAAGCCTCGCATCACAACCCGTTTGACGATCCAGAACACCAGCATGTACAAGAGCATGGAGACAAGCAGCCACATCTGCAGCAAATATTCGAGAGACGTGGTGAATACCATGGCCCCGCCCGTAATCCAGAGCAGCCAGTTGGCAACGGAATCCAATTTTTTATATTTGCCGAGAAACGATTGAACTTGGGAGACGTTTTGCAGCCTGGGAATCAGAAATAGCATGCCAAGTTTTATTGTAACGGCAAACAAGTGAAATCCCAATATAAAATAGAACAACAGTTTCATGCTGTCACCCTCCCCACCCATTGCGATAGATTCACGCAAGCAATCAAACGGACTGAAGGCAAATTGATTGTAACAGACAAAGCATACGCATGTATACCCTTATATAGTTGGAAAATTAGAACTTTGAAAAATAAGGTAGAAATCTCTATACAAACATATGTACCCATTGTAAAATGGTAACAATTTCAATTTGGAGGGTGATACGATGGAGCGGATGCGGAATCTGATTGCCCGCTACGACACGGCAATTTGGGTACGGGTCATGGGTACTGTTTTGACAACGGTAGCCGGTTTCATGTTGCGTCCTTTTTTGGCATTGTACCTGTACGACAAACTAGGCGGATCCATCGTGATGCCGATGATTGTTTTGGGCCTGCAACCGATCAGCGGGATCTTGATGAATTTGTGGGGCGGAAGTTTGGCGGATCGGTTTGGCCGCAAACCGTTGATGATTGCTGCGCTGGTCATCGAAATGTCATCGATGATCGGATTAGTATATGCGGATTCGGTTGTGGAGTTTGCGATTTGGACGATCTTGAACGGATTGGGGATGGCCGCCTTCTTCCCGGCAGCCAATGCGCAAGTGGCGGACGTGGTGCCGGAAGAGAGAAGGGCGGAAGTGTTCGCGCTGCTGCATACCGCGTTAAATATTGGAGCGGCGGCGGGTCCATTGTTGGGGCTTGCGGTATTTACGCAAAACCCTTCACTGGTGTTTGCGATCTCGGCAGTTGCTTTTTTTCTGTATGCGCTCCTTGTTTGGTGGAAAGTGCCGGAAACCTTGCCCGCCGACGTGCGTGACAATGTGCTTCGAAATCAGGCGCCGAAATTGCGGATTCGCGAACATACGAATTTGTTTTGGCTGACTTTGTTCGCGCTGCCGGTGGGCATGTTGTACACGCAGGTCGAATCGACATTTCCATTGTTCCTGAAGGAAAAGTTTGAGAACTTCATGACCGTCTTTGCCTGGTTAATGACGATCAACGGAACATCGGTGATTTTGCTGCAAATGTGGATTGCCAAGCAAACCGAACATCTGGCGACTCACAAGGTAATTTTGGCTTCATACATACTGTTTGCCATCGTGGGGGCGGGGTATGCGTTTTCTCCGTTCTTTGCCATCCTTGTGATCGTGGAAATTGTTTTTACGATCGGCGAGATGATGAACGGGCCGAACATTCAAAAAGCGGTTTCGCTGATGGCGCCCGCAGATATGCGTGGTCGTTATTTCTCCATCTTCAGCTTGAACTGGCAAGTTTCCCGCGCGATTGGCCCTTTGTTGGGCGGTTTGGTGCTGGAACATTACAGTGGGGAAGCGTTGTTTGCCGGACTGGGGGTTTTGCTGATCTTATCCGGTCTCGCTCAACAGCGGTTGATACGCAAAGTGCAGAGCAACCAAACCGGGATTTCGGAGCGACCCGCTTCTGCCGTTGTTCAATCATAGGGGGTAAAGCTGGATTCAAACTCAATTACACTGAAAATTGGGCATTAGCCGAGTGCCGGACATTCGCCCGCTTCATACGCTGATAGCATAGGCAAATGAAGAGGAGGAGAAGGAATGTTGGCAAATATGTATTGGAGTCCGTGCTATCGACAAGTGTATCCGGCGCCTGTAACTCCCGTTTATCCGGGAACCTATCCCGGAACAATTCCGGGGGGTTATCCGCCAGGGGCTCCAGGCGGAGCAGGATTCCCAGGCGCTCCTGGTATGCCTGGTATGCCTGCCGACTGGGGGCAACCGATGGCACAACAGATCCTGCGCCTGGTGGAGCCGGTTGTTCGGTACGCCGCTTACGAGCAACAAGTGGAAGGGGCAAGCATCCGGCACACGATTCGAGAGGTGGCCGCCATTGCTTATTTGATGGGACGTGGGCTGCCGTTTCCGCAAGCGCGGAGGATCGTGGAGTCATGGGAAATCGATGAGAAGTTTCCCGGATATTGGGAATAATATTGAAATGAGAAAAACCGTCTGCCAAGGAAGTTGAAGACTTTCCAAAGGCAGGCGGTTTTGACGCTACGGGACAAGGCCCGTTTAGACAGCGGCTTTCGCTTTTTCACAGATCGATGCAAATGCTTCCTTGTCATTAACGGCAAGGTCGGCCAGCATTTTGCGGTTCACTTCGATGCCGGCTCTTTTTAAACCGTTGATCAATTTGCTGTAGGACAAACCGTTTACGCGAGCTTGCGCGTTGATACGGGTAATCCACAATTTGCGGAAATCCCGTTTGCGCTGACGACGGTCACGGAATGCATACAGCAAAGATTTCATCACTTGTGCGTTGGCGGTTTTAAACAGACGATGTTTGGAACCGCGGTATCCGCGAGCAAGCTTGAGAATTTTTTTATGACGACGGCGTGTAACCGTTCCACCTTTAACGCGTGGCATAATGATTCACTCCTTCTGATCTTAGAGGTAAGTAACGAGTTGCTCGATACGCTTCTGATCGCCTTTGGAGACGAGAGCAGATTTAGCCAAGTGCCGCTTTTGCTTCTCGGATTTATTCGAGAACATATGGCTGGTGTAAGCGTGCGAACGTTTCAGCTTACCGGAACCTGTACGCTTAAAGCGTTTGGCAGCGGCGCGTTTCGTTTTCATTTTCGGCATGATATTCAACCCTTTCTTGGTGCAAGAATCATAATCATTTGACGTCCATCCATGTTGGGTGTGCGTTCCACAGTTGCAACCTCACCGGTTTCCTCGATCATGCGATCAAGAACCTTTTTCCCAATTTCCGTGTGCGTAATTTGACGACCGCGGAAACGAACGGAGACC
Organism: Bacillota bacterium; assembly: GCA_020059765.1. Lineage (GTDB taxonomy): Bacteria > Bacillota > Bacilli > Tumebacillales > Effusibacillaceae > Effusibacillus. The sequence goes on along the minus strand of JAGVBM010000019.1, from coordinate 7,348 downwards.
TTCACTTTGTCGCCATTTTGGAGAAACTTGACTGCGCTCCGCAGTTTCGTTTGGAAGTCATGCTCGTCAATGGTGGGTGACAGTCGAATCTCCTTAATGTTGATCACTTGTTGATTCTTGCGAGCCTCTTTTTCTTTCTTCTGCTGTTCAAACTTGAATTTCCCGTAATCCATAATTTTGCATACGGGGGGCTTTGCGGTCGGTGCGACGTTGACCAGATCCAGGTTTTTTTCTTCCGCAAGGTCAAGTGCCTTGCTTAGGGGAACGATGCCAAGCTGTTCACCTTTTTCATCGATCAAGCGCACTTCCCGTGCACGAATCTCTTCGTTAATCTGTACTTCGTGATCGCGACTAATAGCAGGTCACCTCCAAATAAATAAAACGTTGCATTTATACTTGTTGCATGAATCTAACAAGTATAAAAAAAGCGGGCGCAATACGCCCGCACTGTATACGAAAATAACCCGTATCACATAAGACCCGATCGCAACCGGCGAGAGGGTGAGAAGCGAGCGCTTCTGCTTACATTTATACAAGATACTGTATTCAATCGAAAATGTCAAGCAATCAACCTTCTACCGAGTAAGGCAGAAGAGCAATCACACGTGCGTTTTTGATCGCCGTGGTGACTTGACGTTGGTGATGAGCGCAGTTTCCGGAAATACGACGCGGAAGTATCTTGCCCCGTTCGGTAACGTATTTGCTCAAACGGTTCACTTCTTTGTAATCAACGTGCTGCACTTTATCAACGCAAAGTTTGCAAATTTTACGGCGCTTGCCGCGTTTCTTTTTGAAATCGTTCATTGCAATAAACCCCTTCCTCGTAGATTTTAGCGAGCGGTAACGGTCGTCAGAACCCGAATCACTTCGTCAGTGATTCCCAGAACCCGTTGGAGTTCTTGGGGAACGGCCGGCTCTGCTTTGTAGTTCAACTGAACGTAGTAGCCTTGTCTGAACTTCTTGATTTCATAAGCCAGACGACGTTGACCGAGTTCGGCTGCTTTTTCAATTTCGCCGCCGTTATCGGTTACCACTTTGTTGAACTTTTCCACGAGTGCTTTACGAGTTTCTTCTTCCAAGTCCGGTTGAAGAATATACATCGTTTCGTATGCGCGCATGAGCAGTACCTCCTTTTGGACATATGACCCTCACCAACATTCCCGCCAAAGCGCAGCTGCGCTTAGCAGCTTATTCCGAATGGTTTGGCGGTGCCCCAAAGAATTTTGCTGCCGGGGCTCAACATAAGGGTGAGAGTAAGGAATAACACAAGAATTAAGTATACGGTATCATGTACGGAAAATCAATATGCGAGATGAAAATATGCGAGATGAAGAATGTTACTTCGCAGATTCAGTCCCGATGATTCGTTCCATCGGGTATACCCGCCAAACAGCAATCACAACGGCTGCCGTGACAAGAGCTTTCAGGAAATCGCCCGGCAAAAACGGCCACATGCCGACTGCCAACGCTTTGGCAAGGGGGAGGTGGGCTTTGTAAGCCAGCCACGACACTCCCGACGGATAGAGAAAGAGCGATCCCAACAGAAAATTCGTCAGGAGAAGTTGGAGATAAGCCAATTTGCCGTGTTGAATACGCTGCGCAATCCATCCGATCAGCAACGCGGAAAACGGGGCCGCCCAAACAAATCCGGCCGTGGGGCCGAGCAGCAGTGTCAATCCTCCCTTTCCGCCAATCACCGGCAAGCCTGCAGCAGCCAAGACGACGGCAAGCAATACGGCAAGAAATCCGTATCGGGCGCCGAGAATCGATCCTGCCAGCATGGTGCCGAAATTGATCAACGAAATCGGCACGGTCGTGAACGGCAGATGGATGACGACATTGCTGAGTGCTAAAAAGATCGCTGCAAATAATGCGCTAAATACCAGTCCGCGAATATTCCAATTGTTCATTTTCTGCTTGTCCTCCCAATTGTTAACCTGTAGAATTTATGTAGTTAACTATTTCGAAACGATCATAGCATGTGAGCGCGCACTTGTGAAGTGAGGATTTGAACATGATTGAATTGAGGAATGTGTCATATTCATACCGCGACGGGATGAACCTTGTTCCTGCCCTGCACAATATCAATTTGTCCATCCGGCAGGGGGAATGGGCAGCGATTACCGGCGGCAACGGGTCGGGAAAGTCCAGCTTGATTCGCATGATCAACGGTCTTCTGCAACCGGCTGAAGGCACTGTCGCCGTGGCCGGTCTGGACCTGAAGAGTGCCGCCCATCGGGCAGCGGTCAAACAACATGTGCAAATGGTGTTTCAAAATCCCGACGCGCAAATCATCGGCCGCAATCCGGCGGAAGATATTGCGTTTGGCTTGGAAAACCGGGGAATCAACCGGGATGTCATGATAACGAGAGTGGAAGGGGCAGCTGAACAAGTGGAGTTGCGGCACAAGTTATTCGCCGAGGTTTCGACATTGTCGGGCGGGCAAAAACAACGGCTGGCAGCGGCGAGTTCCCTGGCGCTTGCACCGGAGATCTTGATCTTTGACGAAGCGACCTCCATGCTCGATCCCGTCGGTCGACAACGGATCCTGTCAATTGCCAAATCTCTGCATGCAACCGGGGTTACCGTCATATGGGTAACACAGCGGCTGCAGGAACTGTTCGCAGCAAAACGGATTCTGGTGCTCGATGCGGGACGGATACGGTTTGACGGGGATGCCCGCAGTTTGTTTTATGAGTCGGACATACCGGATCGTTATGGTTGGGAGAACCCGCCGATTGTAACGATTGGAAAAATGATGCGCGAACAAGGGATTCCTCTGCAAGCACTGCCGCTGGACGAAGCGGAATTGGGAGACATCGTATGCGAATTGAACTGTCAGGAATAGAGTTTCGATATGGGCAGGAGACGATTTTGCAAGAGATTGAGCTGTCGGTCGCGTCCGGGAGTTTGTGTGTGATTTGCGGTCAAACGGGGAGCGGCAAATCCACGCTTCTGCAAGTGATTGCCGGATTGGAGAAGCCTTCTGCCGGCTCGGTCGTGGTCGGTGAAGCGGATCCAAACTCGAATCATGAGCAGCGAGCGGAAAGGCTGGCAAAGGAAAAGCTGGCTATTGTCTTTCAAATGCCGGAGACCCAACTGTTTGCTGCAACGGTGAAAGCGGACGTGGAATATGGCCTGATATTACGCAACGTGCCGAAAGAGGAACGATTGGAACGGGTGAAACGGGCGCTGCGGCAGGTGGGCTTGGAACCCTCCGCATTTCTCGAACGTTCCCCTTATCTGCTGAGCGGGGGCGAAAAACGCCGAGTGGCCATCGCAGGTGCTCTCGCCCTGCAACCGGAGGTGCTGATCCTCGACGAACCGACAGCGGGACTCGATCCCCGGGCCAGTCGGGATTTGCGGGAGATTGTGGGCCAATTGCGGGATCTTGGCATGACGGTGATTGTTTCGACGCATGATCTGGATGCATTTTTTTCGCTGGCGGATCAGGTGGCGGTCATCCAAAAAGGGTGCGTGGTGTATACAGGAGACCCGCGGCAGTTGGTGCAAGAACCGGACATTTTGCAGCAGGCAGGTCTCGATTTGCCGGAAACGGCACAGATTGCCCATGCTTTGCAAAAACGCGGCATCCCGGTTCCCATTGCTCTGACAGTTGACGAGTTGCTTCCTTACCTTGAAAAAAGGGTAAACGCGAAGCCCGCGACCATAGAACGGATGGAGAACCCAGCCATCAACCGGAATCACCGGGAAGAAACGCTTTCGGAAAATAGGGAAGCCACGCTTTTTGCAGAGGGTGCGGCAAGCAATCCGCCTGCGGACGGGAAACTTCAACGATTGGATCCGCGGGTCAAGTGGTTCGCTTTGCTGGTGCTGTCGTTGGCGATTTTGGGGATAGAGACTTTATTGGGAATGGTATTGGCAACGGGGATGGTTCTGCTGATCCTGCAGATGGCAGGAATCGGATTGCGGACTGTCTTCAAAATGGCTCGCCCCTTTTTATGGATGCTGTTTTTTATATGGATCGTATCTGCTTTGACGCTAAGCAGAGGGGATCTCTGGTTTGGACCAGTGGGGATTCGCTTGCAAGGCGCTTGGCAGGGAGGATTGACAGTCGTCCGATTTTTACTCGTTATCGTTTTGGGCATTGTGTTTACGGAAACCACTTCCGGCGCTCCGCTCCGGGAAGGATTTGAATGGCTGATTCGACCGATGCGCAAAGCGGGTATACCGGTGCGAGACGTTTCGTTGGCCGTTTCGATTACGCTGCAGTTCGTGCCTTGGATGGCGGAAACGATCACCCGGCTGCGCAAAGCATTCAAAGCGCGCGGGTATGACACCATCGGCATGCGAAAATGGACGCCGAACCAGTTGGCCAATCTGTTCATTCCGTTGTTGATCACGGTCATCCGACTGGGAGATGAACTGGCAACCGCCATCGAATCCAGGGGTTATGACCGGAATGCCGAACGGACATCATGGCACGAGTTAGAATGGGGCCGCAGCGATACGGTTTCCTTGGCGGTGATAACGATCGCCGCCGGAATGCTTTGGATCATCGGGTCCTAAAGAGCAAAAGAAAAAACCCGCCGAAATACGGCGGGCTGTGAACGCAAGTGCAGTTTCCGCAGGTGTAGGATCAGTTCCCGGTTACGCTTTTGGCCCCGCGTTGCGAATGTCGTCCGCTACGTCGGTGAATTTTTCGAAGTTCTTCACGAAGCGGGCCGCCAAGTCGCGAGCTTTCGCGTCATACGCTTGCTTATCCTGCCAAGTATGGCGAGGGTTCAGCACGTCCGATGGGACACCCTCAATCTGATTCGGCACCCATAATCCGAAGATCGGATCCGCTGCAAAGGACGCCTCTTCGATTGTCCCGTTGATCGCAGCAGTGACCATCGATCGCGTATAGGGAAGATTCATCCGCTTGCCGAGGCCGTACGGACCCCCCGACCAACCGGTGTTGACCAAGTATACGCGTGCCTGATAACGGTCGATTTTCTCGCCGAGCATCTTGGCGTATACACTGGGGCGCAAGGGCAAGAAAGGCGCACCGAAACAAGTGGAGAAAGTCGCTTCCGGTTCCGTGACGCCCCGTTCGGTTCCCGCCAGTTTGGACGTATACCCCGACAGGAAATGATACATCGCTTGCTCTTTGGTTAGTTTCGAGATCGGCGGCAGAACACCGAAAGCGTCCGCTGTCAGGAAGACAATGACTTCCGGATGACCGGCAACACCAGGAATGACAGCGCCAGGAATATAATCAATCGGATAAGCCGCCCGTGTGTTTTCGGTTAACAAACCATCCTCATAATCGGCAATCTTCGTTTCCGGATCGACGACCACATTTTCCAAAACGGTGCCGAATTGAATCGCGTTCCAGATTTGCGGTTCTTTTTCCTCAGACAGACCGATGCATTTCGCATAACAGCCGCCTTCAAAGTTAAATACGCCATGATCGGACCAGCCATGTTCGTCGTCTCCGATCAAACGGCGATTGGGATCGGCCGACAGCGTGGTTTTTCCTGTTCCGGAGAGTCCGAAGAACAACGCCACATCCCCCTGTTCCCCCACGTTGGCGGAACAATGCATCGGGAACACGCCTTTGAATGGCAGCAAGTAATTCAGTACGCTGAAGATCGATTTCTTCATTTCGCCGGCGTACTGGGTACCGCCGATCAAGACGACCCTTTTTTCAAAGGAAACGACGATGAAGGTTTCCGACCGGGTGCCATCCGTTTGCGGGTCTGCCTGCAAGCCGGGGACGGCAATAACGGTAAATTCCGGTTGATGATCTTTCAGTTCGTCATTGGTGGGACGGACAAACAATTGGTGAACGAACAGATTGTGCCACGCATATTCATTAACCACCCGGATCGGCAAACGGTACTCTTCGTCACTGCCCGCAAATCCGTCAAACACGAACAACTCCCGATTTTGCAGATATTCCATTGTTTTGTGGTACAAGCGGTCGAACTCTTCCCGAGAGATGGGCTGGTTGACCGGTCCCCATGCAATGTGTTCGTGTACGGCAGATTCGTCAACGATAAACTTGTCTTTCGGTGAACGGCCGGTGTATTTGCCGGTTGTCACCCGCAAAGCTCCGGTAGAAGTCTGGATACCTTCGTGCCGCGCAAGAGAGGTTGCTGCCAAATCCGCGACGGATAGGTTATGATGGACTTGATCTCCCTGCAATATATCCTGCAGTTCTGCATTGTAAGCGTTTGCTTTCATCGGTTTTGCCAGATCCTTTCGTATGCAAATATGCTTTACTTGTTCAAAAAACATTGTATTATAATATGTCATAATCATCAATTGGCACATACTCATCATTTTCCCCGACAGGGAGGTTTTTTCGCCATGAAACCGAGAGTTTTTGTAACGCGGGCCTTACCCGAAGAAGCGATGAACATCCTGCAAGAACATTTGCAGTGCCGCATCTGGGAGGAAGCTGATATTCCTGTTCCGCGTGACGTTTTGCTGAAGGAAGCCAAAGCAGCGGACGGGTTGTACACGCTGCTGACGGAAAAAGTGGATGAGGAATTGCTTTCCCTCTCTCCCCGCCTAAAAGTGATTGCCAACATGGCAGTCGGTTACGACAACATTGACATTGCGGCAGCACGAAAAAGAGGCATTGTCGTGACCAACACCCCCGGTGTATTGAACGAAACAACGGCTGATTTGACCTTTGCGCTTATGATGGCAACCGCAAGGCGATTGGTGGAAGCGGCCGAGTTTGTGAAGCAGGGGAACTGGAAAACCTGGTCTCCCATGCAGTTGACCGGACCCGACATTTACGGAGCGACGTTGGGCGTCATCGGCATGGGACGAATCGGGGAAGCGGTTGTTCGCCGCGCCAAGGGGTTTGACATGAATATTATGTATTACAATCGGAACCGCAAGCCGGAAGCAGAACAAGAATTGGGGATTGTCTATGCGTCGATGGACGAATTGCTGCAGCAATCTGATTTTGTAGTCGTGCTGACGCCGTTGACTCCCGAGACGCGTCACTTGATCGGAGCCCGTGAGCTTTCCATGATGAAGCCTTCCGCCGTTTTGATCAACACGTCGCGCGGTCCCGTCGTCGATGAACAAGCGCTGTACGACGCGTTACGGCAAAAAACCATTTGGGCAGCGGGACTGGATGTGTTTGAACAGGAACCGATCGGCCCGGATCATCCTCTCCTGCAATTGGAAAATCTGGTGGCACTGCCGCATATCGGCAGCGCCAGTATCGCCACCCGCAGGAAGATGGCTGTCATGGCGGCAGAAAACTTGGTTTCTGCCTTGACCGGCAAAGAACCTCCGAATCGGGTCGTATAAGCTGATTTATTGGGCCGCCCGGAAACGGACGGTCTATTTTTTGAAACGATACCAAATTTGAATTTTT
>JAGVBM010000125.1 GCA_020059765.1 Bacillota bacterium | reverse complement strand
TCGATCGTGATACGGGATATTTCCAATCACACCTCATCATATTTGTTCAGCAGCAGACGGTCGCTCAACGGCGCCTCCAACAATTCGGACAGGTGGTGAGCTTGCTGATGAGTCAAATGAAGCGAATGCATCATAACATCCAGAATATTGATATCATGCATATCCAACAAGGCGCTTTTGTTTGACTGCAGACAAGTCACGATGGCCTTTCCGAAAAAGTACTGGGAATAGGTGATCGTGAAATCGTAGCGGATGCCATCCGCAACGAAACCCAAGTAACGTGTGCGCGTGTTTTCTGCTTGATCAAACAGAATTTGATTCATTCCGCGCCCCCCTTCAAAGCCGATAGAATTCCCGCAAGTATCAGCCTTACGGGGGGGAATTTGGGCAGACAAAGATCATTCATTGTCTTCACTCTCCTCTCTTAAACGCTTGCGAAGTTAGCTGTCGGGTTCGGGCCTAAGAGATTGCCCTACCAATCGACCGGCAGATCGATCAGATACACCCCAAGAAACACCTGGTTCCCCCGCTTCCTTTCGGAATTCAGCGATGTGGTGATATGAAGTTGTAAAGAATATTATACACAATTCCGGCGTAACTTGCAATTAAAATCTTCCTAAATCAGCGGCAGCCGTTCAAAATTCCCTCCGACAATTTCCTGCGCCGGCGCAAGCATCCAATCCTCCAACACGGTGGAATAGAGGGAGCGGAAATCCAGTTGATATTTCAGATTGCCGTTTTCATCAAGATCTGACAGGCTCGGCATTTCCCCGTACACGCCGCCTTTAATCTTCTCTCCGAGCACAAATACCGGACCTGCAGTCCCATGATCCGTGCCGCCGCTGGCGTTTTCCTTCAAACGTCGGCCGAATTCGGAATACATCAAGACCACCGCCCGATCGGCAAGTCCCCGATTTTCCAGATCGGCATAGAAGGCGCTGATGCCTTGGTCAAATTCCTTCAAGAGCCGGGCATGGTCCGCTTTTTCCCGGGCATGATCGTCGAAGCCGCCGATTTGTGTAAAATAGACGCTTGTGGCAAGACCCGATCCGATCAGTTCGGCAATCAATTCCAGATGATCGGCAAACTTGGAGGAAGCGGGATACTCAACACCCGGTTTCGGTTCGCTCGCATGGGTCTCGATCAATTCCGAGGCCTGCAGGGCATGCATTCCTTTTTCGGTGACGACCTGCAAAGCAGGAATGTCGGATGTCCCATACATCTGTCGAAAGGCTTCGAGCCGTCGCCGTTGTTCATCCCGTGCTCCCCGCACCTTCAAGCGAAAATTGGCGACGCTCTCAATGACCGGAGCATCGATTTGTTTGGACAGGAAAATTTTTGCAGGAGTCCCGACGGTCAATCCGGCCACCAGGTTTCCGGTTCCGCTTTGCGTACTGTCCAAATATCGGCCCAGCCATCCCGTATCGGCGTTCTTGTCAGGCACGGCCGTTTGCCAAATTTCCATCGATCGAAAATGGGATCGGTTCGGATTGGGGTATCCCACCCCGTTGACAATCGCCAGTTTGCCTCGGTCGTACAATTGCTTCAGACCATTGAGACTCGGGTGCAGCCCGAGCGCCGAATTGATTCGCAGCACTTCATTTTGGCCGATTGCCAAATTCGGCCGACTGTCGTAATACATACCGTTTGCGTAAGGGATCACCGTGTTCAGTCCGTCATTCCCGCCGGACATCTGCACAACGACAAGAATCGGACGATTCACGCTGGCCCTGCCGCGCTGAACCTGATTCCATTCCCATAACCCCAACGGTCCGGCTAGGCCCGCTATTAACAAGACGGCACTACCCTTAATCAGAAAATCGCGGCGTGTGAGATCCATGCAAATCCCCCCTTTCTCATTTCACTTGTGCTTCCGGAGACACCAATGCCAAATGCAAGAGCCCCCGCAGAAGTGCCGGGTTGTCGCCGTGATGCCGGTTGACATAGGACAGCAATTGGTTTTTCGTCGCTGCCGAAATCTGATAAAGAAGACCCAGCCGGTCCAATACCTCGTCCACCCAATCGTCCCGTCGGTTGGATTGCCTTGGAACATCGTCCAGGGGCACCAGATGAGCGAATGCTTCCGCAAAATTGTACCGTGCCAAAAGCATCGACGAGTTGAGCCAGGCCGTTCCTCCCGGCCATCCGGCCACGTTCGGCGGATTCAGCAGATCTTGTCCCATCATCGTCAAACCGTAGAGAACCGCTTCTTCCCGTTTCATCGCAAGCCGGGGAAACGCCCGCAAAATTCCGGTCACATATTCGACCGGGCTTTTCACAATCGCCAAATATGCACGGTCACTGTAGAATTCCTTTGATGTAAAGATTGCCCGCAGCAAATATTTGATTTCATAGCCGCTTTTTGCAAATTCATCTGCCACCGGCCGGATCACTTCCTCCGGCGGATTCGGATAGGCAAACGAACTCCACACTTTCCCGGCGATCCACATCGCACACGCAGGCTGCTCAACAATCCGGTCCACCGTGGACCGCAGATCGTAATTTCCCGTTTTCCCGAACAGCGTTTTGCTGCCGCTGTCGTGCAGCCTCGCGAAAAAGACCGCCTTTTCGCTGTTCGGGTCAATTTTCCAACCTGTCAACGCCCGCGCCGCTTCCGCGACATCCTGTTCCGAATAATGGTCGATCCCCAAGGCAAACAGTTCCATCAATTCACGGGCATAGTTTTCATTAGGTGACTTTCTGACGTTGGTTTGGCTGTCCAGCCAAACCATCATCGCCGGATCAATCGAGATCTCGTAAACAAACTCTCGAAAATTGCCCAGTGCATGTTTGCGCAGCAGCACATTCTGTTTGGCCATCAAACTTTCCCGTTTGACCTTATAAAAAGCGCTTGTAAAATGATGGTGCCAAAACAGAGTCATTTGTTCCAGCAAAGGGTTGGCAGTATCGCGCATCGTCGCCAGCCACCACAGTTGCAATTGCGCTTTTCCGTTTTTCTTTTCCTCTTCCGGCACAACAGGCGGAACCGGTGCCGGCTGCTCCATGTCCAAAAGCTGATCGATGATTTCCTCCATCGTTCGATCCCGCCATTCGTTCACGGTTTGCCTGGTTGCGAGATAACCGGTTCGGCGAAGCAAATGAGCGACTTGACTGTCCTTTGTCTCCAGCATGCCAACCACCACTTTTTCGAAAGTCATAGGATTCTGCTGCCATCAACGTATCATTCATTTGCAGAAAAATTGTGGAAAATCGTTATGGTTTTTGTAAAAAAAGTCCGAGTTGATATCCCGCAATTCCCAGTCCTATGCCAAGCGTATAGGTGAGCACAAGGTAAACCGCAAACAGCCCCCATTCCTTTTGCTCGGTCAATTGCACGCTTTCCAATTTGAATGTGGAAAAGGTGGTAAACGCCCCCAAAAAACCTGTGCCGAACAACAGGCTGAACGCCTCGCCTGTGTTAGTACCCATCAGCAATCCCAATAAAAAAGACCCGCTCAGGTTGACCGACAATGTACCCAGCGGAAAAAGGACGGGAAAACGTTTGCCAATCCACCTGGACATTGCGTAACGGGCCATCGCTCCCGCCATTCCGCCAGTCGCCACCAGCAAGCTGTTCCAAATCACGGCGTTTCCATCCCCCGATCCTGTTTTTTGAAACCTGCGTTTGCCAAACGGGATCCGCTCCAAGCCATGCTCAATCCCCCGCCAAGACTCAGCAATCCATACAACAGCGCATACATCTGCAATCCGTTTTGCAGCAAACTCACCATTTCCAGACTGAACGTGGAAAACGTAGTGAAAGAACCGATGATTCCCGTCCCGACTCCGAGGCGAACCCATGCCGGCAGTGTCTCCGAGCGGGCCATGCGGCTGGCGAACCAGCCGAGTGCAAAACTGCCGATCCAATTGGCTGTCAATGTCCCCGCCGGGAAGGGTCCGATCCACCCGGCATGCATCGACAAACTCAAAGAATAACGGAGCAAAGCCCCGATGATTCCGCCGATTCCCACCGCAATATACGCCATCTTGCAACACCTCTTTTTCCATAATACCAGAACAGGCGGCTGACTGTTTTTCTCGCGCCCATCTTGGGCGCTATCCTGACACAGATGCCTTGTTGACTTCATAACCTAACAGCAACGGGTGGTCATAAGGGGGCTTTCTGATGCCATCATTTATCGCTGGACCTTTTAAAATCGTCAGTATATCAGGCGGGACGGTCGTCTTTGGCGACACGGGATTTGTTGCCCCGAAATCCGCCTCAAAGTCATATTCAGGTTCCGGCGGCGGTTTTACCGGAGATTTTTCATTTTCCATTAACGGACTGAACTATACCATTACAGTAGATCCGGACTTGATCGACGACAATACGAATTCCGTCACCTAGCAAAATAAGTAAACTCTTTTCGAACCCCCCTGATGTCATATATGATAGAAGAAAAGGGGGTGCAGCCCATGTCTTTTGACATCTTGGAATTCGTAAAAGAAGCAAAAGAAGAATTTGATCGCACCGTTGCCTGCAAGCACACTTCATTTGACGATCTGTATCCGTACATGATGGAAAATCAATCCTTCTTTTGGTACAAACGTCATGCCGCGTGGGCCAGCCTTTTGACCGCCATCCGCATGGCAGACAGTACCGGGGCGAATTGGCGCGACCTGTTTTCTTTCGAACAATTGTCAATGATTACAAACAAAGTTCTCGATAAGCACGTGCTCGATGAATGGGAAACCAGCAAACCGGAAAGTGATGTGGCGGTCGAGTAAGCTTATACATCGGTTCCCCTCGCAGTTTGTTGTGGGCAATCAACTCGCATGGGCGGGAAAAATCGGCAGCTGCCACCGTAGCCGCGAAGATAATAGAGGATCAAAATCGCTACCACGCCGATCAGAATCTCCCAAATCGCCACGTTTTGAATAATCATTTTGCGAGCAATCGCGTAAATCATAATGTCGATAATCAGCATGGAATCCCGTTTGATCAGCATCAGAGCCACTTCCAGCCCAATGATGTAGAGGAGTGCATTGGATAAGAATAACTGAAACTTTTCGGTGAGTTCCCCTGCCACGATATAATCAAACAGTCTCATCACCAGCAGGGTTCCTTCCCCGATGACTGCAATGATGATAATTCCCGCCAGAATCAACTCGAAGTAAATCATCATTTTCTCCATGAGTTTGCCGACACGATTCATACTGATCCCTCCCGGATGTTCAAACGTCCGCTTCCGTTGGAAGCATTTATATCAAAGGAGACTTCACGGGAAGTCTCCTTTCTCGATTCCGGTTGTGATTGTTGACGGTACCGTGTTGGCTGCCGATTTATAGTCCCTTGTAGGCGGTATAGGCCAGCAAGAGCCAACCGAGCAAAAAGGCGACTCCGCCGAGCGGTGTAATAGCACCCAGCAGCTTGATGCCGGTGATGCTCAGGGCGTACAGACTGCCCGAGAAAAGTACAATTCCGATCAGCATCGACCAACCTGCCCAACTGACCGGGGCAGCCGTCGTCAGCTTGCTGGTCAGCGCAACAGCGATGATTCCCAAAGCATGGATCATATGATAGTGGACACCTGTTTGATAAATGGTCAACATGTCAGCCGAAATCTTGGATTTCAGACCGTGTGCCCCAAATGCGCCCAATGCCACAGACAGAAACATATTCAGACTGCCAAGAATCAGAAAGGTTCGCAACATAAGAGACTCCTTTATCACGTAATGATCACTTGCCTCTTTTCTTATAACTTATCATATATGAGGAACTCCAATATTACCACCACAATCAAACGGGCAACCGATTCGAGCCGGTTGCCCTGATATAAAGTTATGCACAGGATTTCCCCTGCATCATCAATGATTTCCTCACCTGTTTAGGAATTGCCAACAGCCTATCCACAACATATCCACAACATATCCACAAAGTTTTGTGGATAACTGGAATCGTGCATGGCCAAACCATCCGCAAGTAAAAAAAATCTGCTGCCGGGTGTGCAACAGACTTGCTTCCGCATCAAAAGTGAAACCGAAATCGCGTCATGATCTCTTCATCTTGTTCAAGCAAAGCGACGAATTTGTTGATCACTTTATCTTCTTGAATAATCCGATCGATCGAATTCTTCTTGCAATCGCATACTTTATGATAGACCTGTTTGCATTCCGGATCTAAACAGACATGGATTTCAAGATCTTCGATCAATTCCCGTTCTTCTTTGTTCAGCAGCTTGTCGGCAAACTTCTCGACATCCAAATTAATATACCGTTCCATATCCAGAACCCCTTCTTTGTGAATTTATTTACATAGTTATTGTAACACGAATCCGTCTCGGATGATTTTACAAGATTGTGAAAAAGTTCTCTTAATACCTGTTTCATAAATTTGTAACATCTGTTTCATTTCAGTGACGTCAAAAAACCCTGATATTACTGTGTTTACTAAGATTTTTTGATTTCTGTTCAAACAAACGGTCGAAACTGTTATTTTCCTTTCGCAGGTGGTATTATGGAGTTGAAAAAGAGGCATGCATAGATGCTCATTCGCAACAAATAATGTGGTGTAATGGTAGACCCATTTTAATGAAGCAAGGTGGAAGCCATGTTAAACATACTGTCCGTAAACTGCGGGAGTTCATCGCTGAAATACCAATTGATCGACATGGATACCGAGCAAGTAATGGCCAAGGGATTAATCGAACGTATCGGGTTGAGTGAATCTATTCACAAACAAACTGTCCAGGAAAAAAAATATGAAACCGTTGCCTCCATTCCCGACCATTCACATGCCGTACAATTGGTCCTTCAGATGCTTGTTGACAAAGAATTCGGCGCGATCGAGAAGATCGAAGACATTGCCGGTATCGGGCACCGTGTGGTGCACGGCGGGGAACGTTTTTCCGACTCCGTTTTGATTACGGACGAAGTCGTCGAAGAAATAGAAGCTTGCAGTGAACTGGCGCCGCTGCACAATCCGCCGAATCTGGTGGGCATCCAGGCATTCCAAAAAGCTCTGCCGAATGTACCGGCTGTTGCCGTTTTCGATACTGCGTTTCACCAAACGATGCCGCCGTCCGCTTATTTGTACAGTTTGCCGTATGAATACTATAAGCAGCTTGGCATTCGCAAATATGGGTTCCACGGGACATCTCACAAGTACGTTACCCAACGGGCCGCCGAAATCTTGGGAAAACCGTTGGAACAACTTCGCCTCATCAGTTGTCATTTAGGCAACGGTTCAAGCATTACGGCAGTAAAAAGCGGCAAATCCGTCGATACATCCATGGGCTTTACGCCGCTTGCCGGCGTGACCATGGGTACTCGTTCCGGAGATCTGGATCCGGCGGTGATTCCCTTTATCATGGAGAAGACGGGCAAAACCGCACAAGAAGTGATCGATATTCTCAACAAACAAAGCGGTTTGCTCGGCATCTCCGGTATTTCAAACGATCTCCGGGACATCGAATCCGCCGCTTCCGAAGGAGAGTACCGTTCGCAGTTGGCGCTTGATATCTGCGTCGACCGTATCCGCGATTATATCGGCAGTTACGCCGTCGCCCTGCAGGGTGTTGACGCCATAGTCTTTACGGCCGGAATCGGCGAAAACAGTGATTTGATCCGTGAGCGGGTATTGGAAGGACTAGATTTTATGGGCATCCATTTCGATCCAAGCCGGAACGCGGGTAGAGGCAAAGAAATGGAGCTTACCACACCTGAGTCTCCCGTCAAAGCCCTGGTGATTCCGACAAATGAAGAATTAATGATAGCCCGTGAAACAGTGAACATAATAAATCTATGAAAGGACTGATTCGCATGAGCATCAAAATTCCCGTAGGTGTATCCAATCGACACCTCCATATCACACAAGAGGTAGTAAACGTATTGTTTGGTGAAGGCCACCAATTGACTCCGATGAAGTACTTGTCGCAACCCAGTGAATTCGCTGCACAAGAAACCGTTACGGTTCGCGGTCCAAAAGGTGAAATCGAGAACGTTCGGATTCTGGGCCCTGTCCGCAAAATTACGCAGCTGGAGATTTCCAAAACCGATTCTTACAAATTGGGAGTTGCAGCCCCAATCCGTCTGTCCGGCAACATCCAGGGAACACCCGGCGTTACGTTGATCGGGCCCAAAGGGGAGCTTGCTATTAAAGAAGGGGTCATTATCGCCAAGCGGCACCTGCATCTCAACCCTGCTGACGCTCAACGGTTAGGCATCAAGAACAATGACATCATCATGCTGAAAAAAACCTTTGGTGATCGCAGCCTGATCTTTGACGATGTAATCGCGCGTGTCGACGAACAGTTCGGCCTGGACTTCCATATTGATACGGACGAAGCAAACGCGGCCGATTTGAAGACCGGCGACACGGTGGAACTGTTTACCTTATTGAAACATCAAATGGCGTAAATGCAACAAACCCAAATAATAGGATGGAGCCGTTTTGGGCATGGTAATTAAAAAACAGGGCCAGCCTGATCGTGAGGTCGATGCATACATGAGATCCATGTGGAAAGGCAGCATCAGTTTTGGTTTGGTCAACATACCGGTAAGTCTGTACAAAGCGACTGAAGAACACAAAACCAGTTTTCGAAGTTTGCATAATGAATGCAAGCACCCGATTCAATACAAAAAATGGTGTCCGGTTTGCAATCGGGAAATTGAAACAACTGAGATTGTCCGGGGGTATGAATATGCCCCGGGAAATTTTATTTTGATTACAGATGAGGAAATGGAGAATCTCCCCTTGCCCACCTTGCGGACCATCGACATCCTGCATTTTACGGACAAGGACAGTGTAGATCCCATCTATTATGAAAATGCCTACTATTTGGGCCCCGGAGAATACGGCGGAAAGCCCTATAAACTTCTGCATGAAGCCATGCAGCAGACCAATAGGGTGGCTGTGGCCAAAGTGGCTTTTCGGACAAGCGAACATTTGGCTGTGATTCGCACTCACCAAAACAGCCTGGTCATGAACATGATTCATTATCCGGCAGAAATTCGTGCCGTCGAAGGTGTACCGGGGATTGATGGTGTCGCAAATCTCGAAGTCAGCGACAGTGAGTTGGAAATGGCGAAAAAGTTGATCGAAGAAATCAGCAGTTCCTTCCGCAATGATTATAAAAGCAATTATGAGGATGCTCTGAAACAATTGATCGAAGCCAAAATTCAAAACGCGGAAGTGGAACAGCCTGTTGCCGCTCCCCGAACCGACAACGTGGTGGATCTGATGGAAGCGTTGAAGCGCAGCCTAACCGCAACAAAAGAAATGAACCAACGAAAAGAAGCGGCAGCACACGGTTCCGAATCAGCGGCGGCAACCGGCACCGACGCAGGGACTGTACAGTCCGCAGCCCCCGGCCCTGGCCAGGAAACGCCGAAACGGAGGCGCCGTCGCGCGACAAGTTGATTCATCCTATCATTCGCCGGTCCTCAATCCGCATTCGTCCCTCAATCACTCTTATGCTCCCTTTCTCAAAATACAAGGTAATCTTATAAAGCTCTTCGCCATTTGGTGTGGGGAGTGGATATTGATAGAGAAAAACATAGTAGGCTTGACATGGAGCCTTCTAAACTGCCACCCCATTGCAAACAGCAGGAAGCGTTATCGCTTATTCCTGACTCACTAGCACTTCAATTGAGACGCTTACTTATCAGGTGCTGGTAAAATAGTCTCTGATTGATCCAGAAGAAGTGATCTCCGTATACAGTGTGTAGGTGAAATCTCGGGAAACTCCACCATAGCTATCACGTAGAGCAAAAAATCCCTTGCTCTTCATAACTTGAGAAGAATTATAGGCAGATTTACTGATCCAACTAGCACTTGCGCTGGTTACCGAAGTTGGATACCAAGCACTATATGAAACGTTCACATCTGTTCCATATACATAATAGGCATTAATATCCGCCATATAGTCCGTGGTTAGAAGAAGTTCAGCCGCTTTATAAATCCCCCAAACCTCAACTTTATGAGTGTGCGATAGAGGTAGTTCAGTGGCCATAGTGGAAACTGTATCAGAAATAACGGTAGTTTTTGGATTGGTTTTGCTTTGCAACACCAAAAAACTGCCATCGTCAAACGAGATAACCCGTTTTTCATTTTCACGTAAAACAATGGAATCAAGAATCGGCTGATATTTGGTTGGATTCTTTGCATCAAGCTCAATAGTAAAGACAAAAGCCGCCTTTGGATATTTTTGTTCTATAGCTTTTACAGCCGTGATACTTTGTTGAAGGTTTGCGTCCTGCTCAATTAACTCTTCTTTATCTGCATTCACAAGTTCTGTGATTTTTCTGGAATTCACTTTGAGAGTTTTTCTAAGGGTATTTAAAGCCTGAATTTCCTCAGAATTTAAAGAAACCTTATTGTTTGATGTTTGTAGATCTGCGGCGTATGCTGGAGATGCGAACAACAAAGCTGATAAAAAAAATTTAACCAGGTATTTCCAAATCCTATACATATAACCACCCTTCAAACATAAAATTAAACTACATCAACACAATAATTCATAAATGGAAATTTGTCAATAGATTGAGTTTGAGTTAAAATAATTAATCAGAAAGGGGGGGTTACTATGGATTTCAATTGGGGAACTTTTGTTTTTCAACTGGGTGGACTGATGATAACCATTACAGCTGGGGTGTTTCTTTATAAATTCTTTTTAAAGAAAAAATAAGAAACCAGCCGTACAGCGGACGATGTCCACGTTGTGGCATCGAGAAAGTAAAACATACGTGTATCTCAATGCGATTGTACTGCTGGCAATAGCGTTAGCTATTTCAAAAGCAAAATCAAAGAAACAAGCTGCTTAAAAAACAATCCAACTCTGAAAATTCTGCAGGTATGCCCTTTTCACTGTGGAACTTTAAAGAATGAAAGTGGACCTAATTCCTTACATTCGATTTTTCCTTTCGTTAACGTTAAATCGCTAATTCTGCAAACTGCTCAATTCAATAATCCAATACATTACAATCTTCGCCGGTCCTCAATCCGCATTCCAGCGGAAAAACTTTGTCGTCAACACGGTGGAGACTGCGAATATCCCCAATAAAACACCCACATCCAGCCAATTGTCGATCAACGGTGTGAAGTTCCATGTCGCTCGCAGGAGATCGACCACATAATAGAGCGGCAATAGTTTTCCGATATATTGCAGGACGTTAGGCATCATCTCAAAGGGAAACGTCGCTCCCGACAAGAACAGCATCAGATTCAAGAACAATGAAGCGATCGCCGCCGCAGTCCGCGTATTTTTGGCGAATGACGTGACAAACATGCCGAAGGGAAAGATGGCGAGCATGGAAATCAACAAGGCCAACAAGGTACTCCCCACATATTTGGGAACGTGCAGATCATAGACAAACCATCCGAACAGGAACAGTATCACTGCACTAACCAAAAAAATCAAGGTGCCCTGGGCAATATGCGCCGTCATGACCACCCAGGGTTTTACGGGAGTTGCCTGAAAGCGCCGCACTACACCGGTTTCCCTGTACCCTGCAAGAACAGTCCCCAACGTGAACAGCGAAGTGTTCAACAAAATGACGGCGATCCATGACGGGACATAAGCGTCGCTATAGCTCATACC
>JAGVBM010000376.1 GCA_020059765.1 Bacillota bacterium | reverse complement strand
TAAGCATGACGATTGACAAGGCGTTGGCCCTGCAGCCCGATTTGCTTGCGGTGTATGAAGAAAACCAAACGGTCCAACGGTTGTTGGACACGGCTAGAGCGATCGAAGGGTTTCCCCGCCATTCCTCGATCCATGCGGCAGGGGTTGTGATTTCGAAAGAACCGCTGACCCATCACGTTCCGCTGCTGCGGGGGGCTGACGGCGGAGCGGTCACCCAGTACGCGATGGAAGACCTGGAAGCGGTCGGATTGTTAAAAATGGACTTTCTCGGTCTCCGCAACCTGACGATTATCGACCATGCCGTCGAGATGATCAAACAGGGACACGGGGTTGCAATTGATTTTACGCAAATGGAGATGGATGATGCGGCTACTTTTGACCTGTTGGCGAAAGGAGACACCGACGGCTGCTTTCAGTTGGAATCGAACGGGGTAAAAAACGTGCTGCGGGAATTGAAACCGACTTCCTTTGAAGATATTGTGGCGGTGATTTCCCTGTACCGGCCGGGTCCGATGGAAAACATCCCCGCCTACATCGGCGCCAAACACGGGAAACTGCCGATCGTTTATCCACATCCCGATCTGGAGCCGATTTTGCGGGATACGTACGGGATTATCGTCTATCAGGAACAGATCATGCAGATTGCATCGCTGATGGCCGGTTTTTCCCTGGGACAGGCGGATCTGCTGCGGCGGGCGGTCGGCAAAAAGAAACGGGACGTCCTGCAGGAACAGCGCAACGCGTTTGTGGCAGGCTGTCTGCGCAACGGCTATCCGGAGCAAACGGCCAACGAGGTGTACGATTTGATCGTCCGTTTTGCCGACTACGGATTTAACCGGTCCCACGCCGTCGCCTACGCGGTGGTCGCTTACCGCACCGCCTATCTGAAGGCCAACTACCCGGCGGAGTTTATGGCCGCCTTGCTTACGTCCTGGCTGCATTCGAGCGGCAAAGTGGCCCAGTATATTGATGACTGCCGCAGGATGGGGATTCGCGTGCTGCCTCCTGACGTCAACCACAGTTCCTACCGGTTCACCGTTACAGACGGCCAGATCCGGTTTGCCTTGTCGGCCATCAAGAATGTGGGAATTGCGGCGATCCAGACGATTGTGCAGGCCAGACAAAAAGGGGCTTTTGCCGATTTGCTCGATTTCTGCCGCCGGGTTGACACCCGTTCCTGCAACAAGCGGGTGATTGAAAGTTTGATTCGCAGCGGTGCTTTTGATTACCAAGGGCAGGGCCGCCGCACGCTGCTGCTGGCATTGGACGATGCGGTGGAAACCGGCATCCGCCTGCAAAAAGAAAAAGACG
Source organism: Bacillota bacterium (assembly GCA_020059765.1). GTDB lineage: Bacteria > Bacillota > Bacilli > Tumebacillales > Effusibacillaceae > Effusibacillus. The sequence goes on along the minus strand of JAGVBM010000376.1, from coordinate 6,143 downwards.
CGCCGCAAATATCGATGTTTGGCATGATGGACAGTTCCGGGAAAACTGAGCGATTAGTCTATCCGGAAGTCGAAGATTTCTCCGCTGCGGAACGGCTGGAAATGGAGAAAGAACTGCTCGGGTTGTACGTATCCGGCCATCCCTTGGACCGATACCGGACGGCGATGGCTCATTTCGCCAACATTCGCCTGGCGGAATTGCCGGAATTGGAAGACGGCAGCACAACGGTGATTGCGGGCCGCATTCGCCATCTGAAACAGGTGCAAACCCGCAAGGGACAAACGATGGCGTTTCTGGAACTGGAAGATTTGACGGGCACGGCGGAGGTTATCGTGTTTCCTTCCGTGTTTGCCGAGGGAAGGGCGATTTTGCAGGGGGACGAGGTAATTGTCTGCAAGGTGAAATTGCAAGGGCAGGATGAGGAAATCAAACTGATTGCCGAGTCGATCCGAATGTTGCCGACAGAACCGGAGGAAACGCTGTTCATTAAAATCGACAGAAATAAGCAAGATCCGTCGCGGCTGCGGACGCTGAAAGCGTGCTTGTTGAGATTTCCGGGACAGACGCCGGTGGTGTTGTACTACGTCGACAGCCGAACAAGCAGGCAAATCACGGAACGAGTCGCCCCCAAGCCCGCTCTGCTGCAAGAAATCGAGCGGATCATGGGGGCCGGATCCGCCGCTCTGAAAAAATAGTCGGCAATCGATAAGCTGTCTTTTCATAGCATGGTAGTATCTCGATCCGGGAGGTACTGACATGCATCAACAGATTGTCGAATTATTGGAGCGGCGCGGTGTATTGATAGATGACATTGTGCATATCGTATATACACTGCAAAAGCCCTATCATCCCGATTTGCAGCAGGAAGAATGCCGGGAAAGCGTGATCCGGGTTCTAAGCAAACGGGAAGTGCAATATGCATTGTATACGGGAATTGCATTGGACATGTTGGCGGAGAAGAACTTGCTGCCGGAGCCGCTGCAATCGATCATGCAAACGGATGAACCGTTGTATGGAGTGGACGAGATTCTGGCACTGGGCATCACCAACGTGTACGGTTCTATCGGTCTGACTTCTTTTGGATACCTCGACAAAAAAAAATTGGGGATTATCGCAAATTTGAATCGCAAGGAAAATGGGATTCATGTGTTTCTCGACGATTTGGTCGCCGGGGTGGCAGCGGCTGCCAGCGCCCGAATCGCACATCGGGGAACCTGACGTTGGTCTTGACCAATTGGTAGAAACACCACGATTTTCCGTGGTATAATTGGGACACATCCGGGAGACTAGCCGGTGGGTGATTGGTCGTTCCAGAGAGATACAATGAGGATGGTGTTTACAATGGCATTACGGGAAGACGCATTGGAGCTGCATCGAGCTCACCAAGGCAAGCTTAGCATCGTATCGAAGGTGGAAGTGCAAAACGCCCATGATCTGAGCTTGGCATATTCACCCGGAGTGGCGGAACCGTGCAAGGAAATTCACCAACAAAAAGACAAAGTGTACGAGTATACAAGCAAGGGCAATCTGGTCGCCGTTGTCAGCGACGGAACGGCGGTTCTCGGGCTCGGCAACATTGGGCCGGAAGCGGCGATGCCTGTCATGGAAGGAAAAGCGGTCTTGTTCAAACAATTTGCAGGAGTCGACGCGATTCCCCTCTGTTTGAATACGACGGATGTGGACCGGATCGTCGAAACCGTCAAACTCTTGGAGCCGACTTTTGGCGGCATCAATCTGGAAGACATCGCAGCGCCTGCGTGTTTCGCGATCGAAGAACGTTTGAAGCGGGAAATGAACATCCCGGTGTTTCACGATGATCAGCATGGCACCGCCATCGTGACGCTGGCGGGTCTGATCAACGCATTGAAAGTAGTCGGCAAAAACATGAACGAAATTAAAGTGGTGGCAAACGGAGCCGGTGCGGCGGGAATCGCAATTATTAAGCTTTTGTTGTCCATGGGTGTCCGCAACGTGATCATGTGCGACACCAAAGGCGCTATTTACGACGGCCGTACGGAAGGCATGAATCCGATCAAGGAAATGATTGCCAAAAACACCAATCTTGATAAAGTTTCCGGTTCTCTCGAAGAAGTGATGGTCGGCGCCGACGTGTTTGTCGGCGTATCGGCGGGCGGTGCGGTGACGCCGGAAATGGTGCGTTCGATGAACCGGGATCCGATTATCTTTGCGATGGCCAATCCGGATCCGGAAATCCTGCCCGCAGATGCGATTGCAGCGGGTGCGAAAGTGGTTGGCACCGGACGATCCGATTATCCGAATCAGGTGAACAACGTGCTCGCTTTCCCGGGAATCTTCCGCGGCGCTTTGGACGTGCGGGCAACGGGCATCAATGAGGATATGAAGATAGCGGCTGCCCATGCGATTGCAAAACTGATTGGCGAAGATGAATTGAGTCCGGACTATGTGATTCCTCGAGCCTTTGACCCGCGTGTTGCGCCGAATGTGGCCGCTGCTGTGGCGAAAGCGGCGATGGAATCCGGAGTTGCCCGACTGAAGGTCGATCCGTCCGAAGTGGCGAGTACAACCATGAAACTGTCGGGCATTAAGTAAATACCGGAGAGGATAGGGTATCCGTTTCCTTGCTTCTGACAAAATCGCTGTGGTATGATGAGGTCAGTTTTGTCTAAATGTAGGGGGAACTGCTTGTTATGTGGACAGTAATTTATATCGCATCCGGAGAAAAAACGGCCGATACAATCAAGCAGAAACTTACAATGGAAGGGTTTCTGGTGAAACTCCGACAAACCAACATCACCAAACAGCAGTTTGAAATCCTGGTCCCTGAATCGGAACTGGATGAAGTGCAAGAGGTTTTGAAGGATATCCTCCATTCGACTCATCGGTAAGCAGGGGTGAAAAAGTGCTGAAAGATCTGTTCCACAAAAAGCGTAAATATGCGACTCTAACTACGCAGGAATTGGCAGAACGGAGAGACAACATTCCGGAAGGAATCATGACGAAATGCAAGAAATGTTCCGAACTGCTGATCAGTCGTGAGATAGAGAAACATTTGCAAACATGTCCGCGTTGCGGCTATCATTTTCCGATGAATGCTCCGGAACGGCTTGCGTCCACACTCGATGAAGGCAATTTTACCGAGTACGATCAAGGCTTGACATCTGTTGATCCCTTGCGTTTTGACGGTTATCCGGCCAAGATCGAACAGGTCCGGACGGCAACCGGGTTAATGGAAGCCGTTGTGACCGGGGAGGGTGCGATTGGCGGCCATCCGGTTGTAGTCGGTGTTATGGATTCCCGTTTTATTATGGGATCTATGGGGTCTGTCGTCGGGGAAAAAATTACCCGTGCGATCGAACGGGCCATTGAACGGCGATATCCGGTCATCCTGTTTTCCGCCTCGGGCGGAGCGCGTATGCAGGAAGGAGTATTCTCCCTGATGCAGATGGCGAAAACAAGTGCCGCTTTGAACCGTTTAAGCCAAGCCAAACTTCCGTACATCTCTGTTTTAACCCACCCGACCACGGGAGGGGTGAGTGCGTCCTTCGCCAGTCTGGGCGACATCAACATAGCGGAACCGGGGGCGCTGATCGGTTTTGCGGGAAGACGGGTCATTGAACAAACGATCCGGCAAAAGCTGCCGGACGATTTTCAAACGGCGGAATTCCTGTTGAAACACGGGATGATCGACTTGGTGGTGCACCGTAAAGAAATGAAACAGACGCTGAGCAAAGTTCTGGATATGCATGCGGGAGGTGTTCGTCATGGCAGCCGATCTGCACTTTGAAAAGCCATTGACGGAACTGCGCGCCAAAATTGAAGAACTTCGCAAATTTACGGAAGAAAAAGGAATCGATTTCACTGATGAAATCGTCAAGTTGGAACAGAAAGCGATTGAGCTTGAACAATCGATATACGGCGAATTGACGCCTTGGAACAAGGTGCAAATCGCCCGCCATGCGGAGCGTCCCACTACCCTCGATTACATACGGGGAATCTTTACGGATTTTATCGAACTGCACGGGGACCGAACTTTTGGCGACGACCCGGCGCTGGTCGGCGGAATCGCCAAATTGGACGGAATTCCGGTAACGGTGGTCGGGCACCAAAAAGGCCGCGACACGAAAGAAAACATCTTCCGCCGGTTTGGCATGCCGGAACCGGAAGGATACCGCAAAGCGTTGCGTCTCATGAAACAAGCGGAGAAGTTTGGCCGTCCCGTGATTTGTTTCATCGATACTCCCGGCGCATACCCGGGCATGGCGGCAGAAGAGCGGGGACAAAGCGAAGCGATTGCCCGCAACCTGCTGGAAATGGCCGGATTGGAAACTCCCGTGATCTGCATTGTGACAGGAGAAGGCGGGTCGGGTGGCGCCTTGGCCCTTGGCGTGGGGGACCGCATCTACATGTTGGAACATGCCGTGTATTCGGTGATTTCACCGGAGGGGGCTGCCGCTTTGCTGTGGAAAGATGCAGCGCAGGCGCAGCGGGCGGCGGAAACCATGAAAATAACCGCCCAAGATTTGTATGCCTTCGGAATTGCCGACGGAATTGTCGAAGAACCGATGGGCGGAGCTCACAAAGACCCGACAGCGACGGTCAAGCGGGTGCAGGAACAGCTTGTATCCGCAGTGCGGGAGCTCCTGTTGCAATCAACCGACGAGCTGCTGGAAAGCCGATATCAAAAGTTTAAGGCAATCGGAAGGTACCAGGAAGTCTCAAACGAACCTCTGAAGCATAACGCTTGAAATTTGTTGCAAGAGATACTGTACCGGAAAGCCGGTGTACGTTACAATAGGAGTGTGCTCGAATGGAGCACCTCCTTTTTATTATTCTAAAGGGACGTTTTTTGTCCCTGTGGGACGATTATCGACTAACGACTGACGGTCATTGATTCGGGTACAATAGGTTGAGGAGGACTGGTTCATGAAGACAATCGGCATTTTGACAAGCGGCGGCGATTCTCCGGGAATGAACGCAGCGATTCGTGCCGTTGTGCGCAGCGCTATCTATAATGGAATTGAAGTCGTGGGCATCAAACGAGGTTACGCGGGTTTGATCGCCGGTGATGCTCGAAAGATGGATCTGGGATCGGTCGCCGATATCATACATCGCGGCGGAACGATTCTTTATACGGCGCGAAGCGAGGAGTTCAAAACGGAAATCGGACAGGAAACGGCGGTTGCAAACATCCACGAATTGGGCATTGAAGGGATGGTCGTGATCGGGGGAGACGGTTCCTATCGGGGCGCCAATCTGTTGGCGCAGAAAGGAATTCCGACGATCGGACTGCCCGGGACGATTGACAACGACATCCCTTGCACCGATTTTACGATCGGCTTTGATACGGCGATCAACACCGTGATCGATGCGATTGACCGGATTCGCGACACGGCCACATCCCACGAGCGCACTTACGTGATTGAAGTGATGGGACGCAATGCGGGGGATATCGCCTTATGGGCGGGACTTGCGGGCGGTGCCGAGTCGATTTTGATTCCGGAAGAGAAATATGATATGGATCAATTGGTGGAGAAGCTGCAGCGGGGTGCGGCACGAGGCAAGAAACACTCGATTATCCTTGTGGCGGAAGGGGTCGGCAAGGGATTCGAGATCGGGGAACAGATCAGGGAAAAGACCGGTTGGGAGACGCGGGTCACGGTATTGGGACACATCCAGCGGGGCGGATCGCCAAGCGCCTTTGACCGCACACTTGCGTCCAGGATGGGGTTCATGGCGGTTGACCTGCTGATGAAGGGTGAAGGCGGAAAAGCAGTTGGCATCAAAGGCGGCGTGCTGCAGGCCAACGATATTGACCGGGTGCTGAACAGTCAGCGAAAGCCAGACATGTCCCTGTACGGACTGGCTTCAATCCTGTCTATCTAGCGAAAGAGATTGGGAGGTTCTGTATGAGACGCACAAAGATTGTTTCAACCATTGGTCCGGCAAGTGAATCGGTGGAACTGCTGAAAGAGCTGATTGAAAAAGGTTTGAACGTGGCACGATTGAATTTTTCCCACGGGACGTATGAGGAACATGCCAAGCGGATTCGCCACATCCGGGAAGCGTCAGCGGCCGTCGGCAAGATGGTCGCCATTATGCTGGATATCAAAGGGCCCAAAATTCGTACCGGACTGATTGAAAACGATCAGGTCGAACTGCAG
>JAGVBM010000023.1 GCA_020059765.1 Bacillota bacterium | reverse complement strand
TGCAACCGATTTATGGCCCGCACGTCTGACACCCTCCTTGCAACCCATCCTGTGATAGACGTCTCTCTTAGAACGATATGCCGCAGACCGGGCAGGTAGTACGACAGGAGATAGGGCAAGAGTTGATTAAACTCTATGAGGCCGATCAGATCTGGCAGCAAAAGCAACAGGAATCGATTCTTGTCCAGGAATCCTTTTGCGAAAAGCCGAAAAGCCTTCCTGAGCGGAAGGCTTTTCTCACAGTTTTATCTTGTTTACCCCCCCGAAGACATCGATGGGCTTCAACTATTACGTGCTTTATGCTATGAACAGGGATTGCGATAATATTATCTGCGCTTGAAGCGGCCTGCAGTTTGCCGGAAACCCTTTCCTCGGGGCGGTCCCAATATTTCCGTCATTACAACAGCCCGCAGCAGATCTTGTTTGTCAACGGCAAAGGGAACCCGACGGCTGGAAACCCGCCCGACGGGATCAGTCCCCATCCGGTCATAAGAACTTTGACCTGAAAATACACGTTCTGTATCAGATGAAGGCTTTTTTTGCCTGTCATTCTCATAGCGGGGAGCCGCTCGCACCACGGTCGATTCCTTGACCGTCTCATGGGGTTCCTGCAGAGTGACAAGAACGGTTTCATGGGGTTCTTGCAGAGTGGGATGAACCGGCCCGCGTATTTCATACTCAAGACTCCCTTCCATCCCCCTGGTTCCTTCTGCTCCCCCGCTTCCTTCTGCCGCCCATTTTTCCCCAGAGATGTTTCGACGCGAATCCGATTCATTTGGAGATTGCCCCATGGACATCGACCGACCGCGCTCTCCGGCAGTATGTTGTGTTTGCCGTCCTGCAGGATGGACCGGCCAATTCCGGTGGCCGCCCGGACCCAGAGGCGTGTCATTCCTTCCATCCGGCATCTGCCGAGACCGACTGCCGCCCCTTCCCTTCATCATGCTCAAGACGATGGCAATGATTGCAAACAGAATCCAACCGCTCACGGAATCACCTACTTCTTCCCGTCCTTGCCGGGATCATCTCCCATTTTCGAAATTGCATCCCGCATGTCGGTGTCAGCCATGATGTTTTGCATGTTCATGTAATCCATCACACCCAACTTTCCGGAGCGCAGCGCTTCCGCCATCGCTTTTGGCACTTCCGACTCGGCTTCCACCACTTTTGCCCGCATCTCTTCCACATACGCACGCATTTCTTGTTCCCGAGCGACAGCCATGGCACGCCGTTCTTCCGCTTTCGCCTGGGCAATCCGTTTGTCTGCTTCCGCTTGATCCGTTTGCAATTGGGCACCGATGTTCTTTCCTACATCCACATCCGCAATATCGATGGATAGAATCTCAAAAGCCGTACCGGCATCCAACCCTTTGGACAAGACCGTTTTTGATATGGAGTCCGGATTTTCCAGCACATCTTTATGATTGTTGGAAGAACCGATGGTGCTGACGACACCTTCCCCCACGCGTGCAAGAATCGTTTCCTCACCGGCGCCGCCGACAAGGCGGTCAATATTGGCCCTCACCGTTACCCGGGCACGCACGCGAACCTCAATCCCGTCTTTTGCAACGGCCGATACAATCGGAGTTTCAATAACCCGGGGATTGACGCTCATCTGCACCGCTTGCAGGACATCCCGTCCCGCCAAGTCAATTGCCGCTGCCCGTTCGAAACCCAACGAGATGTTTGCCCGCTCCGCAGCGATCAAGGCATTGACCACCCGGTCCACATTACCGCCTGCCAAGTAGTGGCTTTCCAATTGGTTGGTCGTAATGTTCAATCCCGCTTTGGTCACTTTAATCAACGGTTCCACGATTCGAGCGGGTATCACGCGACGAAGCCGCATGCCGATCAATGTGAAAATGGAAATGCGAACCCCGGCCGCCCAGGCGGAAATCCAGAGAGCTACGGGAATAAAAGTAAAAAGGATCGACAAGACGATGATCGCCAATCCGACTAACACCAAAATCCCAATAAAAGCTTCGTTCATGCAAACGCCTCCCAGAAAATGTTCCTATAGATTCAACACATGCTACGACTTGCGACGGACAACGATGCGGGTGCCTTCCACATGCACGACTACGATCGCTTCTCCCGGGTTCACAAATCCGCCTTCCGTCACAACGTCAAACCGCTGTTCATTGATGGCAACCGTTCCGGCGGGGCGCAAGGGAGTCATCGCAATTCCCTCCTGAAACAGCAGGTAATTGAAAGTCTTTGCCGGAACATACCCTTTTTCTTTAGTGAATTGATCTTTCAAAATCAATTTGTTCCAGGCGCCTCGCTGCCCGAAATATTTGACCGTAACCCAGGCGGCGATGCCGGCAAATACCAGTGCCACGAGAAAACTCTGCACTCCGTATTTGGCATCGTATACCGCGACTCCCACACTGGCACCGATGGCGATGATACCGGCCAAACCAATTATACCAAATCCGGTCACAAAGATCTCAACCACCAGCATTACGACACCCAGTACAAACAATAACAACGATTCCCATCCGGCGAAACCGGCAATCATATTCCCGAAGAAAAAGAGGCCAAACGCGGCAAGGCCGATCACTCCCGGCAAGGTCACGCCAGGTATCAGCATTTCGACAACCAGGCCCACTACCCCGATGATCAAAAGCACCGGAATCACGAAGGGATTGGTGAGAATGCGCGCCAATCGTTCGGCAAAGGACATTTTGTATTCCGCCAACGAAGCGGATTGATACCCGTAATGATTCAATACTTCCTCTTGGTTTTTAAAAATCCCGTCGGCAATTCCCAGCTGGACCGCTTGTTCTGCTGATAAAGACAGAAGCGTTCCCGATTTTTTGACGTTTGGAATATCCAGATTGATATCCACCATGCCTTCCGCAATTCGACCGTCGCGACCGGTTGCCTCTGCGGCAGACCGCATCTCCGCTTTCCAAACGGACAAGACCTTCGGATCGGCTGTTTGACCGTCCACCGTCCGCGGTTCGGCTGCTCCAATCGTACTGCCCGGTGCCATCGCCAGATGTTTCGCATTTAAAGCGATGTACGCCCCTGCCGATACGGCATCTTGTTCGACATACGCGATGACTGGAATTGGAGATTGGCGAATCCGCTGGCCAATGTCAATCGCCGCGCTGATGCTTCCGCCAAGTGTATCAATCCGCAACAGAATCGCTTTCGGTTTGATCTGTTCCGCTTCCGCGAAGGCACGCTCCAAGGATTGGGCCAATCCCGTTTCGATCGTGTTTTTCACTTCCACCACATACACATCGGTACCCGAGGTAGATTCGGCCGAAACGGAAATCGGCAGAAACAGAAAAGCGAGCATCGCCAGCCAAATACCGATGAATCGCAAACGTTTCATGAGCGGGCTCTCCCCCTCCTTTGATGGTTCAGTTTTTCGCACAAACCTAACTCTGTATACGGGGGGAAAGCAGAAAAGTTTCAATGAGAAAAGAAGCGATCCCAGCGAAAGCTGGGATCGGATGGCACTGTGCGTCTCGAAAATGCCGAAAAATCCTTGCACATAAAAAAACCATGTGCGTTTTTCCGCACATGGTTTTTTGGTTGCTCAAGTCAGATGCGATTGCACCAACTGATTGACAAGTTTTCCATCGGCGCGCCCTTTGATTTTCGGCATTAGGGCGCTCATCACTTTGCCCATATCCTTCTTTGCAACTGCCCCTGTTTCCTGAATCGTTTCGAGAACGATCACACGGAGTTCCTCTTCCGACAGCTGTTCGGGCAGATAGGCTTGCAAAACGGCTATTTCCTGCTGAACCTGATCAACCAAATCGGATCGTCCGCCGGCTTCAAACGCTTGGAGGGAATCACGCCGCTGCTTCAGTTCACGATTTAAGACATCGAGGATTTCCTCGTCTGTCAGTGTCTTCTTGTGATCAATCTCAGTGTTTTTAATCGCTGTCCGAATCAAGCGAATCGTCGATAGACGGACTTTGTCCTTATCTTTCATCGCCTGTTTCATGTCAGCATCTAAACGTTCAGCCAAGCCCACGAGAAAACTGCCTCCTTAGTATTTCTTCTTTTTGCGAGCAGCCTCGGACTTTTTCTTCCGAGCAACACTGGGTTTCTCGTAGTGCTTGCGTTTTTTCAATTCAGCAAGGATGCCATCCTTGGCAGTAGCACGCTTAAACCTACGAAGAGCGCTGTCCAATGATTCATTCTTACGAACCCGAATTTCAGACACCTAAATTCCCTCCCTCCGCCTTGCCACATCACATGCTGAAAATAAAGCATGAATGAACGTCAAGAATGTTTATCACGCCAAATTATACTGGATTCGCGGAAGCCAGTCAACTTATAACCAGTTGCTGACCAAACGAACGATCACTGGCCCCAACAGCACGATAAACAACGTGGGGAACATGAACAGCACCATGGGGATCATCATTTTCACAGGAGCCTTCATCGCTTGTTCTTTGGCGGCTTGCCGACGATGCTCCCGAATGCGGTGGGTCTGTGCGCGAATGACTTTGGCCATGCCGATTCCCAGTTGATCTGCTTGAATAATGGCGCTCATCACGCTTTGAAAGTGTTCCAACGGAACCCGGTTTCGCAATGCACTGAACGCCTCTTTCCTAGAATTCCCCAACTTCATGTCTTCCAACGCACGCAAAAATTCATCGGACAAAGGACCTTCCATCCGCTTGGCCACTTTGGACAAAGCCATGTCCAACCCCATTCCCGCTTCAATCGATACGTTCACCATGTCGAAAAAATCGGGCATCATCTTTTGCAATGCCTGGATGCGCTGCCGCTTCTTGGCGCTGAGATAATAGTTGGGGTACGCATACCCCAACAGGGCGGCTGCGGCTGACAGCATGACAATATCTTTCTTCTCGTCAGCCAACGGCAGAAACACAAGCGACACAAACAGGAAAAATGATACCGCGAGCAGCAATTGGGTCAAGCGAAAGTCCACTGCCGTCAGATGGTAGGGACGTCCCGCATCCGCCAGTTTTTTTTCCAATACTTTTGCCTTTTGTACCGACATGGCGGCCGACATCCAAGTGCCAAACTTTTGCCAAAGAGGTTTAACGATTCGGTCCGTCAGACCTTTTTTATCGGTCTCATCCTCCAGCGCTTCTAAAACAGGTTCATCATCCGCCGGGACGGAATCGATACCTGTCCGAAGGGCTGTCATTCGTCGTTCGACAAGTACTTTCCCCTGAAAAAAAGCAGCCAGAACCCCAGCCGAAAGCAGGGTGAAGAAAGCAAGGCTTGATCCAATCAATAAGAGCTTGACCATTCTTCAAACCTCGATTCGTACGATTTTTCGGATGGCCATCCAGCCGATCAATCCGGAAACCGCTCCCATCCCCAACAACATCCAACCGATCGGATGTGTCAGCAGCGGACTGAAATATTCCGGATTCATCAAGTTGATCAAAACACCCAACACGATCGGCAATAAGGAAATGATCCAGGCGGACAACCGTCCCTGTGCCGTCAATGCTTTCAACTCTTCCTGGATACGTACCCGGGCATGGATGGTTTCTTGCATCGATTCAAGGATTTCCGACAAATTGCCACCCGTCGAGCGCTGCACCAACAAGGCAGTGATCACCAATTCCAAGTCTGCGTCCGGCAGCCGCTCCAACAGTCGTTGCAGCGCTTCTTCCACCGGCACTCCGAAGTTTATTTCCCGCAATGTCCGATCGAATTCGGGACCGATCGGGTCGGGCACTTCCCTGCCGACAAGCTGCATGGCTTGCATAAAGCTGAATCCTGCGCGCATGGCGGTGGCCATAGTTCCCAGCGAAACGGCCAATTGGGAGGCGCAACGAGCCAATCTTTTTTCTTTGCGCCGCTTCATATAGAACTTCGGCAACAGGTAGCCGACCCATAGGGCAGGCAGCAGGGCGATTCCCTGGAAATGCATCAGATACCCAATTCCTGTCATGATGCCCGCGACCAACAGCCGCAGCACGAAAAATTCCCCGGCTTTTAACGGCAATCCGGCCCTTTCCAGCTCTTTTTCCCATCTGCCGATAAAGGATTTCCCCTCGAATCGGCTGCCTACCGCGGCAATCAAGCGACGTCCCGCAGAAAGTTTCGGTTCCTTGCCTGCTTGCAGATCCGATGGTTCATCCTGATTGACACGCATCGTATATTTGTCCAGGCGCGATGCGATTTTTGTCCTCCGCAGCGCAAGCAAACTGCCGATGAAGCCGAATAAAACGGTAAATCCGATTAACAAAAAGAGGCCCAGAATCATTTGATTCATCCTCACCACTCCTCACGGAACCATTCGGAGGACAGCTGTACGCCGAATTGTTCGAGCCGGTCTGCGCAATGAGGGCGGATGCCGGTGGGCGTGAACTTGCCCGCAATCTTGCCTTCCGAGTTGATTCCGGTCTGCTGGTATACGAATAAATCCTGCAGCACGATCGTTTCCCCTTCCATCCCCAGCACTTCCGTAATGTGCGTGATTTTTCGGTTCCCATCCTTCATGCGGGACTGTTGGATGATCAAATCGATCGCGCCGGCGATTTGCTCGCGAATCGCCCGTACCGGAAGATCCATACCCGCCATCAACACCATCGTTTCCAAGCGCGACAGCATGTCCCGCGGAGAATTGGCGTGTCCGGTCGCAAGCGAACCGTCATGGCCCGTATTCATGGCTTGCAGCATGTCCAACGCTTCGGCGCTTCGCACTTCCCCGATTACAATTCGTTCCGGTCGCATCCGCAAGGAGTTGCGGACCAGATCGCGGATCGTAATCGCCCCTTTTCCTTCAATATTGGGCGGGCGGGTTTCCAGGGAAACCACATGTTCTTGCGACAATTGCAGTTCAGCCGCGTCTTCAATTGTAATAATCCGTTCATCATTTGGAATAAACGAGGACAGCGCGTTCAAAAATGTGGTTTTCCCGGAACCGGTACCGCCGCTGATCATGATATTAAACCGAGATTTTACGCACCCCTCAAGAAATCGGGCCATTTCCTCACTTAATGTCCCAAAGCCGACCAAATCGTCAATTTGCAACGGCTTTTGCGAAAATTTCCGAATCGTGATCGTCGGTCCGTTTAACGCTAGCGGCGGAATGATCGCATTGACCCGTGAACCGTCCGGCAAACGGGCATCCACCATCGGCATGCTTTCGTCAATTCGCCTGCCAAGAGGGGCGACAATTCGTTCGATGACTTGCAGAACATGTTCATCATCGCGAAAAAAAGCGTTCGTTTTGAGCAAACGCCCTTTCTTTTCCACATAGATTTGGTAGGGCCCGTTTACCATGACCTCGGAAACGTCCGGATCGGACAAAAAGGGCGTTATCGGACCGTATCCCGTCAGATCATGGACGACATTTTTCAAAATCTCATTTTTCGTTTCAAAGGTCAGACGTTCTCCGACTTCAGCAAAAAACGATTCGGCCAGTTTCGGGATCAGCTGCGCGGTTTCTTCGTCCGTGGCCTCTGTTTGTTTTTGCAGTTCTTCCACCAGATATTTTTGCAATCGGAGTTTGACATCCGGTTCTTTTGGGGGTTCCCGTTTGACGGTTGCCATGCTTTTGAACGGCATGACGTCCGGCGTTGCCGCCTCGGATTTGTCTTGTTCGTTTAATCGTTTCAGCAAGGACATGACAGGTCATCCCCCTAACGCTTAAAAATGGATCTGAACAATGGTTTTCGCAGAGAATGCTGCGGAATCTGCTTCGGTACATTCGGTATTCGCCGCAAATCGCTTTGCAGTTTGGACGCAATCGAAAAGATACTTCGGGTCACCGCTTCCCGCGGATTGGACAAGACAAACGGAACTCCCCGATTGACAGAGGATACGACCACTTTTCCCTCACTGGGAATTCGGGCAAAGATCGGCATGCCGATAATGTTCTCCACCATATCCAAGTGAATGCCTTCCACTTTGGTATCCCGGTTTAATACCACTTTCATCCGATCCTTCATGCCTAATGATTCCAGTGTTTCAATCCCCAGCTTGCTGTTTTTGAGAGTTGGCAGATCCATCGCAGTAACCATTAGAATATCCTGCGAGTTTTCCAGTGCAACCAGGCTCGCTTCAACAAGTGAAGGAGGCGTATCGACGATGACATAGTCGTACGCGCGTTTTAATTGACCGATCACGAGACCCACATGTTCGCCGCCGATCACTTCCGCAAATTCCGGGCGCAGCGGTGCCGGCAAAATTTCTACGCCAGAGGAATGATGGATCATATAGCGGTCAATTTCTCCCGCCGATTGATCCTGGCCCTCTTTAACCCATTCATATATCGTCCTTTTCGGCTGCACGTCAAAGAAAATCGCCACATCGCCAAATTGCAAGTCGAGATCGAGCACAGCCACCCGCAGACCCGATTTGCTAAGAGCGACCGCCAGATTTACAGCCAGGGTTGTTTTTCCCACGCCACCCTTGGTTCCGTAGACGGTCAGCACCCTTCCGTCCGCTTTTTGCTCCCTGGAAGACTCACCTGTCAAACGGGCCATTTTGGCCCTCAGCGACTGTTCCGCATCACGGGCGGCTTGCACGATTTCCGTTTCTGCTCCCGGCAGCCCGACCGCGTCAACGGCTCCCGCGTGCATCGCCTTTTTATAATTCAGTTCTTCTGCGGGAATCAACAAAATTACGACGACCTGAGGAAATGTAAAGGATAAATCTCGACACAGATCGTACACGTCATAGCCGATTCCGGATTTTAAAAAAATGACCGCACTCTCCGCATCTGCCGCCGCTTTGCGCAAATTTGTCATATCTGTAAGCCACTGGACGGAGTTTCCCGTACGGCTCACTGCCGCATGAATGGTGGTGACGGAACCAATATTGTCGGTGTAGCCAAGCCAATGCACCGTCATTTTGCAATCTCCCCTTTGTGGAGTCTCTCCAGTGTTGTATGGGCAGGAGCCGTTGTGCCCGCATCCGCAGATGCGCGCAGCATGAGCTGAATGGCCCCTTTTTGTCCTGCCAGCGCAAGAGAAGTACCGTCTGTGGCCGTGATCTCCAGGGTGACTGTCCGATACACCGGGGCCTTCGGATCTTTTTCAGCCGTTGCGGCCACCACGCCAACAGCCAATACCTTCACATTTTGCAGCATGATCTGTGAGGACGTGTTGTTTCCTTGGGTGGGCGGCACCAAAGCGATCACATCCACGTGATCGCCGACAGAAAGTAAACCTGATACCCCCTGCACTTCATTTACCGCAACAGAAATCGCCCGTTTTCCCTGGCCAATTGGCAAGCCGGACGATGGCTTCTCCTGCTCCGGGTTGCCGTTTGCCGCCATGCCTGATTTTTTCTTATTCGTTTGATCCGCTCCGGCTGTCTGTTGGTTCGATGATTGCGCAGTTGGCGCATCTTTCGGATTGGAGCCGGCAAACAACGTCAGGTACAGGCTGCCGGAAGCCACCATTCCCAAGAGAACGGCCCATGTCCAAATTTTTTTGGTTTTCATCTTTTGCACCCTCGCTTCCCCTTCATTCGATCAATTTGTAACCGTATGTTCCGAAATCTCCAGTAGCTGAAGAATGTGGACCGGAGTAAGCGGCTTGTATAAAGCGGCCTGTCACTTCCGCTCCCTCGTTTGATTCCCCCACACTCTCAATGAAAAAAGAAGCGAAGCCGACCACTTCCACAGATTTCAGCTGATTCCCGGTCTCGATCGGTTTGTAGACCGGTACCAGCACAACGCGCGGACAATCCGGCGGATAATTGTAATAGGTGACGCATCCCTCCGA
>JAGVBM010000264.1 GCA_020059765.1 Bacillota bacterium | reverse complement strand
TTACGGGCGTGGGGTTTGACGGAATTGCCGTGGCGTTAATTGGCGTCAACCATCCTTTTGGAATTCTCTTGTCCGCGCTGCTGTTTGGCGGGCTGTCCTACGGTTCCAGCAGCATGCAGCGTTTGGAAGGAATCCCGACAGAAATCATTCGGGTCGTCATCGCGTTGATTATTTTCTTCGTCGCTTCCGGATTGTTTGTACAGTGGATCATCAACCTGTTCAGGCGCCGGAAAGGACAGGAGGTGAGCCGCGGATGACATGGCAAGTCATGTTGGAAACGATTCTCAACAATACGATCATGTATGCGACACCGCTGATCTTTGCCGCGCTCGGAGGCGTGATATCGGAACGGGCAGGCGTCGTCAACATTGCCCTTGAGGGATTTATGATTGTCGGAGCCTTTGCGGCTGCGGTAACGACGATTGTCTTCGGCGAAGACTTGGGATGGGGGGCGGCCGCTCCATGGATCGGCCTGCTGGCAGCATTTTTGCTGGGCGTCATTTTCTCGCTGCCGCATGCGGTGGCGTCGATTCATTTTCGTGCCGATCAGGTGGTGTCGGGGGTTGCCTTAAATTTCTTGGCAGCCGGATTTTCAATTTTTATGGTGAAGAATCTGTTTGATGGGGCGGCGCAAACGACAACGATCCAGTTTCCCTTTGAGAAGTGGAAGATCGCGTTCCTGTACGACGTTCCCGTAATCGGCAAAGGGATTTTGTTTGCCTATCCCACTTCCTATCTGGCGGCGATTGCGGTCGTTCTCGTTTACATTTTCTTGTATCGAACCGCATTCGGATTGCGGCTGCGCGCTCTGGGCGAACACCCGCATGCGGCAGCGTCTGTCGGGATTAACGTGTATCTGTATCGATATGTTGCAGTCATGCTGGCGGGAGGTTTGGCGGGTCTCGGCGGCGCCGGCATGTCAATTGCGGTGTCCAGCAACTTCCAGCATAATACGATTGCCGGTCATGGGTTCATGGCGTTGGCGGCGATGATTTTCGGCAAATGGCATCCGATCGGAGCGATGTGGGCGGCGCTGTTTTTCGGTTTTGCCAATGCGTTGGCCGCCAACGGACAGGTACTGGGGTTGACGCAGTATGTCCCGGCCGAATTTTTGAATATGCTGCCTTTCATATTGACCATTCTGGCGCTTGCGGGAGTGGTCGGCAAAGCGAGCGCTCCGGCAGCCGACGGCAAGCCGTACGTGAAAGGCGAGCGGTGAGCGAGACCATCCGCAGGCTGCAGCCGCTGGACGTTTGGATGCTTTTCTTCTTTCGGAAGAAAGGGTATACTAAAACGAGTGGCTGATCGGCCAAAATTGCTTAGGGAGTGTTTGAATGTCACAGACAGTCGAAGTGGGAACCATCTTAGAAGGAAAGGTAACCGCGATCAAACCGTTTGGCGCTTTCGTTGCGATCAACGATTCGCAACAAGGTCTTGTTCATATTTCTCAGGTTGCTCATTCGTATGTAAAGGAAGTCGGAGAACACCTATCCGTCGGCGATGTGGTAAAGGTGAAGGTGCTGTCGGTCGATCCGAATTCGGGAAAAATTTCCCTGTCGATTAAGGAAGCAACAGAAAGACCTGCAATGACCGTCACGATTGACGGAAAAAAAGAACGGAATCGCGACCGCGGACCCCGTCAGGGGGGAAAGAGTTCCATCGGCCAAGCTCCTCGGGAACGGTTCAATTCGTTTGAAGACCAGATGAAAAAATGGCTGAAACACAGCGAAGAAAACCTGGCAACGCTGAACAAAAAACACAACCGCTAAGCGGAATCCACGCTGCACAGCGGTTCCCATAAAAGGTACTCGCGACAAGCGGCAGACCTGATCAAAAGCTAAGCACCCCAAGAGGGGTGCTTATTTTTTAGTTATTTTTCAGTGCCAAGAGGTCTGCAACGCCTGCCAAAAGGCTTGATTTTCCAATCCGAGGCGCCAGATGCCGATGCCCCGGATGGCGTATTTGTCGGCTAATTCCAGTTTGGAAGGGAGGCTTGCCGCATCCTGGATCCAAACCGTATGGTTGACCCCATTTTCATCGGTATAGGAGTAAGTGGTTTCTTTTGCATTTGCATCAACTGCCGTTTGACCGCCGTATTGGGCCAGCAGTTTGGACAAGCTGTAAGACGTGACTGCTTTGCCGTTGACCCCTGGCGTATCCGGCCAATCGTATCCGTAGGCGGCGATCCCCAGCAGCAGTTTGTCTTTGGGAATTTTCGCCGATGCATATTGCAGCGATTGTTCTGTCCAATCGATGCTCGCAATCGGCCCCGGCTGTCCGCCAAACCAGTGTTCATCGTAGGTCATGATGACGACCAAATCGGCATATTCGCCCAGCAGCTCATAGTCATATGCATCCAGCGAGGAATTTGTCGGTGTGTCCGACTGTTTGGCTGGCACTGCGATGGTGACGAGATACCCCTTGTGATGCAATTCATTCCGCAGATCCCGCATCAATTGATTCAATTGGTTTTTGTATTGGCGGGGGATGTTCTCCAGGTCGATGTTCACGCCCACGTAATTCTTTTGTTCAATCGTTGCCGACAGGTTGCGAATCAAATTGGCCCGTGACGAATCACTCTTCAACAGGTCTCCGACAAGAGTCGCATTGAAATCATTATGCACGGACAACAAGGGAAGCAAGCCTTGGTTGCGGGCTTCCGCCACATGCATGTCCTGATTTCCCTCCTCGATCTCCAACAAATGTCCGCTGGCATCAATCGTGTATCGGAAACTGGCGATGTGAGAAAGGGAATCGCCGAACTGTTCGATGGAACGCAATGAATTCATGTCTGTGGAATAATTTCGGACAGAATATCCGAGCACCGTTTTCGGACGGTTGTCCAGAACGCGTACGATGACAGCAGCCGCTTGTGCGCGGGTGGCCGCTTGATCAGGGCCGAAAGTGCCGCCCGGCAAGCCGGTCATAAAGGAGTATGCCGCAATCTTTTGAATCGAAGACCGTGCCCAATGATTGGCTGTATCGGGAAAATCGTTTCCGGTTTGCGTCAAATGAAGGGCGCGAACGAACATGGCGGCCATTTGGGCACGTGTAACTTGCTCGTCGGGATGAACAAGTCCGTCGGGAAAACCGTCAATGATCCCGTACAGTCGGGCGGTAGTCAAAAAACCGGCTGCCCAATGACCCGCCGTATCGGGGAAATCGCTTGTACTGCGAATCGGCAGCTGCAAAGCACGTACCACCATCGAGGTAAATTGGGCGCGCGTAACCGTTTGTTCCGGTTTGAAGGAACCGTCCGGATAACCTGTGACAATTTGCCGTTGGGACAAAGATTGAATATAGGAGGACGCCCAATGTCCCTGAATGTCCGGATAGCCTGAGGCCAGTGCCCGGTTGATCTCGATATGTGCGGGAAATGACATCATCGTAAACATTGACAAGAGAAGCAGTGCTTTTCCTCGTATGGATCCCATTGTATCACCTCTATAAGTCTCATAGAGTATCGTACAAGTTTTCGGGAGATGGACTCAAGGGCAAAAAAATACCAAGGAAAAAACTTACATATAGAAGGAATAATTATATCGATTAGCAAATCTATTATATATATCAGCATTGGATTAATACATAAAACAAAAACACAAAAAAGGGGAGCAAATTGATTGGAAACACAGCCCAGCCTGACTCGAAACAGGAACTTTGTCTTGATCATGACGGGGGAAACGCTGTCAAATTCTGCAATGTGGGTAGGAGTATTAGCGAATCTCCAGTTTCTTCAGGAAACGGTACAGTCCGATTTTTTCAAATCGTTGGTACTGGTGACTGGCCCGATCTTGGGGATATTGGTAAGTCCGAAGGCGGGCGTGCTGATCGACCGCTATGCAAAAAAAACGGTCATCATGTGGAGCAGTTTGGTGCAACTGATGAGCGCCGGTCTGCAAGTGGCGGCCATGTATTTTCACTCACTGCCGCTGATGGTATTTGGATTATTGGTGTTGAATGCAGCGAATTCTTTCTATTTGCCAACCTTAAACAGTGTGATTCCGCTGTTGGTACCAAAGCAGGAATTGGTGCGGGCAAATGCTGTTTTCACGAATGTGGTCACCGTTACTCGAATTGCTGCAACCGGCATCGCAGGGATTTTACTGACCCTTTTGCCGCTTTACGAAATGTATTTGTTGGCCGTTCTGTTGTTTGCGATCATGTTCGGCATACGCTACCTGCTTGTGTTTCACGAGAAAAAGAGGGATGTGAAACAGGGAAACGGCAACAAACTATCGTTTTTCGAAGTCTTTTCCTTGCTGCGTACCATCCCGGCCTTGATCCTGCTGATGGTATCCGGAACGCTCGTATTCCTGTTCCTTGGCGGATTCAATCTGCTGATCTTAAAGTTTAGTGAAATGCAGCAGGATGCAGCATTAAAAGGGATTCTATACACGGTGGAAGGGATTTCGATCTTGATCGGAGGGACTCTGACGAAACGGTTGTTTTCCGGCGGGGATCTGCTCCGCCGCAATGTGCTGTTGTTGTCGGGGGTGGCGCTCGCTTTATTCTTCATGCATTTTGCGGCCAGCAGATGGTTTGTCATTTCCGGGTTCGCACTGTTCGGATTGATCTTGGGAATGTGGCTGCCTACGAATGGGGCCATTCCGCAGATCATTGTACCTGAAGCGATTCGCGGGCGTTACTTCGCCTTCCAGGGGATGTGGAATCGAGCGATTTTTCAATTCGCCCTTGTTTTGACCGGTACTTTACTGGATCTGATCGGTTTGTCCATGCATATGCTGGTGCTTGCGAGTGTGATGCTGTTCGGATTTTTGGCCCTCTATACTATCGCTCAAGTACGCAACATTCGGGTGACGGCACCGGTCGAAACCGACAAACAGTTGGGAGCAAGTGCCTAGTTTGCATGCTTAAAGGACAATTGGCCCAGATTGAAACAGGTCAGGGCGCTTTGGAGGATTTTTTAGAAATCCGAATATACTGATGTCGGGGTGAATTTCATGTGTTGGAATTGGCTGTGGAAAACAGAGGAAAATAAATTCGATCCCGACGGATTTATGAACTATGTCGTGAATACGGGTGCCGACGGAAGACTCTCACAGGAAGGATTGTTTCAAAGTTCAGACCTTCAATTGAGGAGCATGGCTGCGAATATCATACGGTTTTTTAAAGCCTCTCCCGAACAACCGAACCGGCTGATGTTCTATTGCCACGGCGGATTGGTTTCGGAACGTGTGGCAGGGGAGGGAATTAAGCAGCAATACCAAACTTTCTTGGACAATGGAATCTACCCGGTGTTCTTCATTTGGGAATCCACGCTGCTGGATGCGTTGGCGGATGAACTGCGTGAAATTGTGAATGGGCGCATGTATGAGATGTCAGCGGTGGAAAATGTGGTCGATGAAATGGTGGAAGAAGCGGCAAAACTGTTTCCTGAACCTTGGACGCAGATGAAATTGCGCGGCGAACAGGTATTTGCCGATCATGGCGGCGGATGGAAGTTTTTCAAACTGTTGTTGAAAAGACTGCGCAAGGAAAACATGCAGGTCGAACTGCATCTGGTTGGACACAGCGCCGGTTCGATTGTCTTGGCCACATTGCTGCAGCAGTTGCTGGCGGGGCAGGCCAAAGCGTATCCGTATGTCAAAATCGCGACCTGCACGCTGTATGCCCCTGCGTGCACCATCAACTTGTTTGAGGAGACATATGTACGGGCCATCGACAAATTCTTGCTGCGCCGGTTTTTTCTGTTTACCTTATCCGACGAATTGGAGAAAGAAGATTCATCCGTACCCCTTTACAACAAATCGATTCTCTATCTGGTGAGCCGGGGATTTGAAGCGCAGCATGGAGATCAACCGCTGCTCGGAATGGAGATCTACGCGGCAAAAAGTTTGGCGCTGGCCAATATTGTCAATAGCGGCAGGGGAGCTTGGCTGGCCGTGAACCGCGATCACCAGCCGACTTGGTATCTTGCCAAGCACGGTTCCATCGAGTTGAAAAGCAGTTGCAGCGAACATGGCTGCTTCAGTTACGATCCGGACACACTCAATTCCACCTTGCGAATTATGCTGCAGCTCCCCGAGCTCAAGAAAAAATTTATTTGAACTGTCGTTTCAAGCTACAATGGAAGAAGATATTCGATGTTCGGACAAGGGGATGTATATATGCAAGCAGTGACAGCGCAGGAAATGCGTGAGTTGGATCGGCTCGCGATTGAAGAATTGCTGATTCCTTCCGCAGCCCTAATGGAGAATGCGGGACGGGAAGCGGCACGTGTGATGGAAACGGTTTTCCGACAGCAAGCGGGACCGATTTTGATTCTTGTCGGCAAAGGCAACAATGGCGGTGACGGTTTGATTGCGGCACGTCACTTGACGGAAGCGGGGTATCAGGTGCAAATCGTCTATGCGGAAACGCCAGGCCGATTGCGCGGCGATGCGGCTATCCAACGTGATATTGCGGGGAAACTTGGAATTCCGGCCATAGTCTATGATCAGGCGAAAAGTGCAGAGAAGTCGGATGGGTATACGCAAATCAATTGGCAACAGTACGCAGGTATTGTCGACGCGTTGCTGGGAACGGGCGCACGAGGCGAACCTCGGGAACCCTATCGTTCCTTGATTCGGCAGGCGAACGACAGCGGACTGCCAATCGTTGCCTTGGACATTCCCAGCGGGCTCGATGCGGATACGGGGGCGCTTTACATCCCTCACATCCGGGCAACCGTTACGGTCACATTTGCCTTTCTCAAAATCGGGCTCCTGCAGTATCCGGGCGCACAAGCCGCAGGCAAGGTCGTGGCGGTGCCAATCGGGATTCCGACGAAATTGGCAGAGCGGATGGGTATCAAAACGTTCTGGATCAGCGAAGACTTGTTGCAGAACCGTTTCCAAATCGAAGATTCGCGTTCCCGCAAAGCGGATACGCATAAAGGCGTATACGGACATGTGTTGGTGGTGGCCGGTTCCCGGCAAATGAGCGGTGCCGGCATCTTGTGCGCAAAAGCCGCTCTGCGAACCGGCTGCGGTCTGGCAACATGGGCCGTACCCGATCGTTTGGCGGATTCTTTGCTTGGACAAGTTGCGGAGGTCATGTTGGCACCCCTTCCGGACGGCGGACGGGGAGATTGGGAAGCAACCTCTGTGCACGATGTGCTGAAATGGACGGAGGGGAAAGACGCAGTGGCCGTCGGTCCCGGAATGGGACGATTCCGCGACGGATCCGTGTGGATGCGGCAGCTTTGGGAAACGGCCAAGTGTCCGCTCGTGCTGGATGCGGACGCATTAAACCTGATGGCAGAAGGAATTGGCGAATGGCCGCAGCGAAAAACGCCGACTGTCATTACGCCGCATCCGGGAGAAATGGCGCGATTGACCAACAAAACCATCGCTGAAGTTCAAGCGGATCGAATTGGCATCGCCCGGCAGTTTGCCATGCAGTACGGGATTACGGTTGTATTGAAAGGGGCACGCTCGATTGCGGCCGCACCCGATGGCACGGTCTGCATTAACTCCACGGGAAATCCGGGTATGGCAACCGGCGGAACCGGTGATGTACTGACCGGAATCATCGCAAGTTTGCTGGCGCAAGGTTATGATGGAATGCAGGCGGCATGTTGGGGCATGTTTTTGCACGGCAGGGCAGGCGACCTTGCGGCGGAACGCAAAGGAGAGCGGGCACTGTTGGCAAGTGATCTGATTGAACTTCTGTAAAGAGCAGACGACAAGCGATTCTTTCCAAACAGCAACCGGGGGGAGGGGGCGTTTGGCGAACTCCCCCGCAGAAACTGATCATGCCGATTTTTTCGTGCCGATTTTCCTGCTTGCCGTTAACCGACTTGTTCAATGTCGAATTTGGGTCCGCCAACCGGTTCACGGGCTGTGATCGGAACACCGAATACCTTATAGTTCAATACTTGCGCTACGTAGCGTTGACCGGGGATACCGGATGCATACCGAATCGATCCGGTGCGCGACCAATCGAAATCGTGCATTTTCCAAACAAGGCTTTTCACTTCGCCTTCATCGATCCAATTGTGTTCCGGATTCCATGCCGCTTCCAAAATCCGGCGGCCTACTGCCGCGCAGCTCAACAGTCCCATGACACTGCGCAATTTGAAGGCGGTTTTGGAAGTCCAAGCCTCTTCAAAAATACGGCTGATCTCACGGAAGTACACCATGATGGCCAAGCGTTTCTTTTCCAGATCGAGAGCCTCCAACGGAGTGTCGGCAATCATGGTTTCCACCGCCCGCTTCAGGTGATCCAGAGTAAAGGGTCTTTCGGTCGTTTTCTTGCTCACCACCACGACCAAGTTGTAAAATGGTGAATCGGCTCGTTCGGCCAGATCGATCGCAATCCGGGCATACTGCTCTTTGTCCCGTTTCAGATACACGAGCAAAGATTTTGTCAGTCCCACCTGGTTGGTGTTGATGGTGTCAAAGATGGAAACTTCCTCATCCGGATACAGCACGTGAAATGCCATAAACGGAACGGGGAGGGCTTCGTCATGCAGCAATTTGCGATGAAACTTGTCGATCCCTCCCAAACGGTGCTGACCGTCAATCACACGAGCCGGTCCTTGACAAATCAATCTTCCATAATCAGGGTCTGCTTCGTCATACGTTTCAAATGTCCACTTTCCGTCTGCGTTCAAAACAATCGGTGTCAAACAAGCATCTTGTTCTTCCAGATAATGGGCGTAGGACAAGGCTCGATGACTGTCAAAAGGGCGTTGATATCCGGTTCCATCTGGATGATTGTAGAGTGGTATGGTGGAAAGGGCATCTGCGTGATGCGACATCAGATTTCCTTGATAGACGATGCGGCCCTTTTGCTCGGAACGAATGACTTTTTCAATGATTACCATGGTGCATACTCCTTTCTGTATCTATGTTTTGCTTGGATATTGTAACTATATGAACAATGTGTCTATTTCACATTTTGTCCATCCAATGAAACTTCCTATGCATTTGGCGAAGAAAGAATATACACCCTCACATTCTTTTTGACTCCGAAGTTAATAGCCTCCCGCAGGTTGTCCATATAAACGTCGATTCGATTGTTTTTGATCGCGCCGCCGGTATCTTCCGCAATTCGAATGCCGACTCCTTCGATATAAACTTTGGTTCCGTAGGGAATGACGCGGGGATCGACAGCAATCGTCCGTCCTTCTGTCGCGCGGGTGCCTGTGGAAGTGATTCCGTAAGCAGGGTGTCCCGGGGATTTTCCGGTCGATTCGGGTCCCGCCGTATAAGCGGTCAAATGGAACTCCATGATTTGGTCGATACTCATGACAGCGGGAATCTCCCGTTTTTTCAATTCTTTCGAAATCGTCAACGTTTGGCCGATCTGCAATGTTTTGGGATCGGCAATGCTGTTGAATGCCATGAGGGAATCGACGTCTGTCTGAAATTGGCGGGCAATCTGATACAATGTATCACCGGATCTGACAGTATATTTCGTAAACATAGGATCGTCAGACTGTTTGGAAGATACCCCGGATCTTGAAGCAGGTGTCACAGACGAAACAGCGGCGTACTCTTCGCAATCACACACTTGTTTGGCATGGGTTGCACCGGCAAACGGCTGCAAAAACAAGCTTGAAAGCAACAACAGAAACGCTGCCAGCAGTTTAATAACCAATTTGTTCATCGTGTTTCTCCTCCCAAATAAGTAGTATATCCACTAGACTTGACCGATTTGGGAGAATCTAAACATCGCGAGACAAAATTTCAAAAAAAGTAGTAGGAAGCGTAGATAAGAGCCGGGGGAGAAAGAGAGAAAAAGGGCTGAGAAAGAGAAGGGAGGAAAAAAGAAGGGAGGAGACGAGAATGCCCCTCCAGGGCGGAGAGGCATTCATCATCTGTTTGTCTTACTGTTAGTCTTTCTGCTTTTCTTGATGTTTTTCTTGATGCTTTTCTTGTTTGGAGTTTTCCTGCTGTTTGCTTTGACCCAGGTGCAGGCCGTTGTCCTGCTTCACTTTCAGGCTGCCTTCGAGTACAGGAACTTGGATCTCGACGGTCGATTCGGTTGTTTGCTCAGACGATGCTGCAGGTGTTGCGGATACGTCCGAGTTTACGGATACTTCAGTATTTGCGGCTGTTTCAGAGTTTGCGGCTGTTTCCGTATTCTCATCCGTGGCGGACTCCGTCTTGCTTTTCAATTTCGCTTCTTGCTTGGAAATTGCGTTTGCAATGCCTTTTTTGCCTTGTTCCGGAACTTTGTTGAGCAGGGATTTCAATACGACCAGCGAGTGTTTTTCCGTTTGCACGGCTGTTGTTTCTTTAGCTGCAATTTCAATTTTTGCAGACTCATCTTGCTCGCTTTCCGCTTCAACCTTTGCTTCTTTCAAGATTTCCTGTGCTTTTTCCAACGTGTCGTGGATTGTTTCAAGCAATTTCTCGTTGTATTCCGTTGTATTGTTCTGGTTGAGGGATTCCAGTTCCTTGATTTTCTCGTTGGCCTGTTCGATCAACAGATCTGCTTTCGCCTGATCGTTAAACGTAAACAGCAATTGGATCTGTTTGAGCAAATCTTTCAATTTGTACAGCAAGGAATCCGGATTCACCGCTTCTGCGGTTGTCGCCGTACTGTCGGATGTTATCGTGGCGTTTGCATTTGCCTCGGTGGTTTGAGTTGCGGTGTCGTTGCTGACTTCCGTGCCCGCGTTGATGTTTGTTTCCGTTTGACTTGTCGTTTCTTCAGCAAACGCGGGTGTGGTGCCCGCCAACAAAGTAAGGGCAAGAACTGTGGATGTCAATTTCTTATTCATTTTCCAATCCCCTTTCGATTTCCTGTTGTCATTATTAGCTTTCGAAGGGGGGAATCGTTTTTTGTCCCGATCACAAAAAATCCCACGCCCGGCAAGGGAGAAGGCGTGAGGAGGATGGAAATAGACTGGCGAAATGCAGTCCCTTACTCGGCAAAAGTTTGCCGCAAGCCGGCGAGGGATGTGTACAGTTCAACGGTTTCTCTTGCCAAATTGCGAACGATATCGGCAGCGCTTTCAATTGAATCAATCAGTCCGACACCCTGACCGCAGTTCATCCAGCCTTCTTCAATCCGGCCTTCGACAGCTGCAGTCCGGTTATGGATGCCGCGTATGTAGGGGAGCAATTGCTCGACCGTTGGGTTCGTTTTCTCCAATTTCAGTATTTGTTCGACAAAAGGGGATTTGAGCACTCGAGTCGCCCGGCCGATGCTGCGTTCCATCACAACCGTTGCGTCATCATGAGCCTGTACCAGTAATTGTTTGTACTGGTCATGGGCTTCGCACTCTTTGCTTGCGACAAAACGGGTACCTAATTGAACGCCTTCCGCTCCGAGCGCAAATGCGGCGAGCACTCCCTGCCCGTTGGCAATTCCGCCGGCGGCGACCACAGGAATCTCCACCACTCTCGCCACCTGCGGGATCAGCCCGAACAGTGTCAATTCCAAGGGACTGTCATGCCCGCCTGCTTCAAACCCTTCGCAAACCAACAGATCAGCTCCCATTTCTTGTGCCTTCAACGCATGCTTGACCGTAGCGGTCACTACCATGACGGTTAAACCTGCATCTTTGAATATCGGCACGTAAGGTTTCGGATTGCCCGCCGATATGCTGACCGCCTTGATCTTATCTTTGTTCTCCAGGATCGCCTCGATATAGGGAGTGTTGGCCGAATGTTCACTGATCGGAATGTTGACGCCAAACGGCAGATCGGTGGATTCGGCAGCGATGTGAAGCTGTTCGCGAAAATTTTCCACGGTTCGGCCCGCTGTGCCGACCTGCCCGAATCCGCCGCCATTGGAGACGGCTGCGGCCAACGCTCCGTTTCCGACATACGCCAATCCTCCCTGAAGGATCGGATAGCGAATTCCTAACAACTGACAGACGCGATTTTCGTTCATGATGGGTTGCCTCCCGAGTTCGAATCGTTAAGATCTGTTTCTATCTTTCATGATAGAGATGGTGCAGGGTTGCGGTCAATTCAATTCAACGCAGAACAGCAGTCCCGGAACTGTTGCACAAGGCCGTTGGAAAGGTCTGGCCGGGAGTATTTGTATCCTGGCAGCGATCACGATAAGATAGAGAAGGAAGATTCAGGTACGGCGACAAGAAATGGGGTGGAAACGTGGATGTATCGAGAGCGCTGTTAACTCTTGCCATCGGTACGATCGGCGGACTGGTCGGTTATAAATTGAAGATTCCGGCCGGAGCCATGATCGGGTCTTTGCTTGCGGTTGCGGTCTTTAACATCAGTTTTGAGTCGCTTGGCAAAATCCCCGGCGGCGTGATCATTGCCGTGCAGATCGTCTTGGGGTCCGCTCTTGGCATGTCCTTTACGAAAGGTATAATCGGCGGTTTGCGAGAAGCGTGGCTGCCGGCATTGATTATTGCCGTCGCGTATCTGCTGGCCGGTTTTGTGGTGGCCTTGATTGTCTCCAAAGTAACGGGGTGGGACATGTTGACTTCCATGTTCAGCACGGCTCCGGGCGGATTAAGCGATGTCGTGGCGGCGGCACAGACGATCGAGGGAGTCAAAACGACCGATGTGATGATCATGCATTCCGTGCGTCTGGCAACAGTACTGCTGTTCATCCCTGTGATTGTGAAACTGTTTGGCAAATAATGCGGACGATCGGCAGATTTCAGGCGACCACGCATATGAATGTGCATTTTTTGGCGGCTGTCAGTGAAGGCATCATCTATGCCCGAGGTCGGGTTGTTCACCGGAGCAAACGAACCGTGACAACAGAAGCCCGCGTGGAGACGGAAGAGGGAACGCTGCTGGCCATGTCGACAGGCACGTTCCGGATATTGAAGGAGAGATAATTGGCGAAAAGTCTGTATCGATTTGAAACCGTATATGTTCTGCGTGGGATGCGAAAACAGTCAGTTCTTTTGAACTGGCTATTTTTTGCGGGCTTGTTTGACTTGGCAGTACTCTTGGGATTGCCGGATTTGCTGGTCGAAGTGATTTGACTCTTTTGTTTCATTTTAAGCAGGAATTGGTTAATAGCCGTCGTATTCCTCGAAAGAATCGAAATTAATCATGCAATTTTATTAAAATATTAAGAAGTGATCCAATGTACGCCATCTCGCGAATCCATTTTCATGGACAGAAACATGTGAACTTGTGGTGATGGGTATGAAAATTCCGATTGAAACTGCAAAGTGAGGTTAAGGTATGTTGTCGTTTCGTAAAAGGGTTATACATAAAGCTCTCTTCATCGTTTCGTTAACTCTCCCTTTCTCTTCCATCGCGCAAGCGATGTCGATTCGCAGTTTTCTTCCGATTATGGATCCGATGGCGTATGTGCAGGAAGCCATGAAAGCGGAAC
>JAGVBM010000325.1 GCA_020059765.1 Bacillota bacterium | reverse complement strand
CCGCCGATTGCAAGTTAGCCATTGTGCACAATGTTGAACCTAGCAGCTTCCATATGCTATTATGGAACCAATTTATAAATTCGCCGTTGAGAAGGACGAGTAACGACTGAACGCTCTGCAGAGAGTGGGTAGCTGGTGAAAGCCCACGTGCCGCAAGTTGTGAATATCCCCTTTTGAGGCGCCTTTTGAAATGCTTTCAAAGCAAATTAGAACAGGCCGGTACTTTTCCGTTATAGAAAGGCGAACACAAGCGTGATTGCGCGGTTCGGCAGATAGAGCAGAGTATGTGGTTTCAGATACAAGCACATCCTGCTAAGTTGGGTGGTACAGCGAGTTCAAACTCGTCCCTTCAAGGGGACGAGTTTTTTTTTACATAATGAAACAAAACGGAGGTCTTTATGTGTTGAGAAAAGTTGATGTAAAAGAAGCGGCAAAAGTCCGTGAAGAGCGCATCCTTTCCTTCTGGAAAGAAAATGGTGTGTTCCAAAAAAGCGAGCGGATGCGTGAAGGCGGCCAAGAATTTGTGTTTTACGAAGGACCGCCAACGGCGAACGGCCGCCCCCATCCAGGTCATGTATTAACGCGCGTTATGAAAGACATTTATCCGCGTTACCGGACTATGAAGGGATATCATGTGGCACGTAAAGCCGGGTGGGATACACACGGGCTGCCGGTGGAAATTGAAGTTGAGAAAAAATTCGGCATCAGTGGCAAGAAGCAAATCGAAGAATTTGGTATCGAACGCTTCGTTCAGGAATGTAAAAATAGTGTGTTCACGTACGAGCAAACCTGGCGTGAAATGACAGAAAAGCTCGGCTACTGGGTGGATCTTGACAATCCATACATAACCCTCAAAGACGATTACATCGAATCTGTATGGAATCTTTTAAAACGTATCTTTGACAAAGGCTACTTGTATCAGGGACATCGCGTAAGCCCATATTGTCCTCACTGCGAGACAACTCTCTCCAGCCACGAAGTTGCGCAGGGTTATAAAGATGTAAAAGATCTCACGGTAACGGCCAAATTCAAATTACATGGCAATAACGATATTCCGACGTTTATTCTGGCTTGGACTACCACACCCTGGACATTGCCAAGTAATGTGGCGTTGGCAGTCAATCCGGACATGACGTACGTACTTATCGATTCTGCTGTCAAAGGAGAACGGTATTGGGTTGCAAATGATCTGAAAGATAGGTATATGCAAGAAACAGACGAAATCATTGAGCAAAAGTTTGGCTCGGACTTACTTGGCCTTTCTTATGACCCAGTTTTCCCTTATGCAAACCACATTGATGGTAAGAAGTTTCAGATCGTAACTTCCAACCACGTGACTGCTGAATCCGGTACGGGAGTCGTACACATGGCACCGGCGTTCGGTGAAGACGATTATCGTGTTTGTAAAGAGCACGGCATCATCTTCTGTAACTTCGTCGATTATACCGGACGGTTCAGCGAGGAAGTGACCGATTATGCGGGTCGGTTTGTGAAGGACGAGGACTTAAACGTGGATCTTGTTAAATCCCTCTTTGCTCGAGGACTTTTGTTTGAAAAACATAAATTTGAGCATGCTTACCCACATTGTTGGAGATGTGACACTCCCCTGCTCTATTACGCGATTGACAGCTGGTTTATCAAAACCACTGCTGTGAAAGAGCAGTTGATCCAAAACTCCAGGGAAGTAAACTGGATGCCAGAGCACATCAAAGAAGGGCGTATGGGGAACTTTTTGGAGAATCTCTTGGATTGGAATCTTTCCCGCAGTCGCTATTGGGGGACACCATTGCCTGTTTGGTCTTGCAATAAATGCGGGCATACACATTGTGTTGGATCGAAAGAAGAATTGCTGTCGCTTGCAGGGCGGTTGCCAGAGGAACTGCACAAGCCGTACATTGATGAGCTAGCATGGGAATGCTCTTGCAGGGGCAAAATGGAACGTGCTCCAGAGGTGATCGATGTTTGGTTCGATTCCGGATCCATGCCGTTTGCTCAACTGCATTACCCATTCGAGAATGAGGAAGCGTTCGCACGCCTTTATCCAGCCGACTATATCTCCGAGGCGGTTGATCAGACGCGTGGCTGGTTCTATTCATTACTTGCTATCTCAACATTAGTGACAGGCAAAGCACCCTACAAAAATGTGCTGGTGCTTGGTCATGTGCTCGATGAGAACGGGAAAAAGATGTCGAAATCAAAGGGTAATGTGATTGATCCGTTTGAAGCGTTTGACCGGCACGGTGCAGATGCATTACGATTTTATTTTTTGGCGAACACGCAGCCTTGGAACTCTCAATTGTTTTATCATAAAGCGGTTGCAGAATCCAAGGCCAAATTTATCGACTTAATCCAGAACATACATGCGTTCTATGCATTGTATGCCGGCCTCGATGATTTCAAACCGCAGGAACACCACATAGCCGTGGCAGATCGAACAATCATGGACCGCTGGATCATCGCGCGTCTGCATGAAACCATTGCATACGTTGACGAGCGAATGAATGCATATGATGCAACGGCCTCTGTTCGTGCTTTGCAAGGGTTAGTCGATGAATTGTCGACGTGGTATGTACGTCGCAATCGAGAACGGTTTTGGGCTGCAGGTATGGAACATGACAAGATCTCGGCCTATCTGACCTTGTACGAGTGTTTATCCACAATAGCTAAACTGGCCGCACCATTTATACCTTTTCTTGCAGAGGAATTGTATCAAAATGTTGTGCGTGGCTCCGATATGCCGGATGCTCGTGAAAGCGTACACCTGTGTGATTTCCCTGCGGCGAATGCAGATTATATTGACCGGACACTGATCAAAGAGATGACGGATGTGCTTCGAATCGTTGAGAGTGCTCGCTACCTGCGCAATGAGAGTAAAATAAAAACACGTCAGCCTTTGTCCGACATTTATTTGCCGACGGCCTTGGCAAGCACCATCGAAAAATTCGTCGAGGTGATTAAGGATGAACTGAACGTGAAGAATGTGAACTTCATGACATTGTCTGATATCGCACAACCGGAGTTATATCTCAACTTGAAGGAAATCGGTAAAGTATTTGGAAGCAAGCTTCCGATACTCAACCGAGCTGCCAAACAGGCCACTCAGGAGCAGATTGCTGCGTTTCAGGAAAAGGGCATTGTGGAACTTGAAGGAGAGAGTATTACAAGTGATCATGCAGAACTACGCTATCATGCGACTTTCCCAGGTGTAATTGATGTCAAAAACACCTTGTTTGTTGGTCTTAAGACCGAATTGACACCTGAACTGATTGAGGAAGGGTATGTGCGGGAAATCATCTCGAAAATGCAGATGATGCGAAAAGAAGTAAATTACAACGTAACGGATAAAGTTGCCTTCTACGCTGAGGGTGATAAGGAAATTCTAGGTGTCCTCAACAGGCATTTTGATGAAATCGCGTCAGCGGTGCTCATCCGTGAATTACTACATGAGCCGATTGAAGGCGATCTCCAGAAAGAATGGGATATAAACGGTAAAATACTAAGGTTAACAGTGAGGAAGCAGTTGGAAAGAAACAAGTAGCTTACTTGCCGAATGTCCTTTCACGCATGACGGCAAAAAACCGCATCGGAGGTTTTTGCAGCGGCTTGACTTGTCCACCGCTTTTTGCAAAGATATGGATATAAGGATCTTGTTTTTGCATAGTATAAGAATGACCGCAGGTGCTGGACACACCTACGGTCAGTACAATAGTCACCCGTCAAAGGGGTCGACTCAGGACTGGATGGAATAGACCGCAGAGTTAGGGACTCAAGGGCGGTCTATTTCCTTTTGCGGGATGACAGCATGGCGACAACCAATAGCCCAAAAGTAATCATGAGAGAAATGGCTTCGTATACCGTCATGGCCTCACCCCCTCTCGTTAGGGAGTGAGCCGACCACCCTTGAGGAGCCGATTCTATTGTACAGGGATATTATACCATATCATTGATCAACAAAGAGGCAATTGCCGCTTAAAACGGCCCCTTGCGAAAACATTCGCGGAGAGTGTCCCTTCATATAAATCATGGTATAATATGGATGGAAGAAATAAGAATCGGGGTGTGAAGCGAAAATGTTAAGACAAATTTCCGATTATTTATTTATGGGTTCGCTGCTTCTCCTGGTTATTACCCTTTTCATAAAGGGGGCAGGCGGTCACGGAATGACCAATTATGGAAATGTTGAACATGCGTCTGGTGCTGCTACAGACTTGCAAATGGAACATAACCACAAAAAGATTATCGATAGGCA
This sequence comes from Bacillota bacterium, assembly GCA_020059765.1. Lineage (GTDB taxonomy): Bacteria > Bacillota > Bacilli > Tumebacillales > Effusibacillaceae > Effusibacillus. The sequence continues at coordinate 92 of JAGVBM010000325.1, read as the reverse complement.
AGATACAATTTTTGGCAGGCTGCTTAGATCGTATTTATTCTGGATCTCTGTTGCTGGCATTATTGTATCAATTGTTTTATCAAAAATTTGAT